>CAKPPA010000047.1 GCA_934177025.1 uncultured Clostridia bacterium | reverse complement strand
GTTTGGGGCGACGTGGACTACATGTTTGTGGATATGCCCCCGGGAACGGGCGACGTTGCGCTAACGGTGTTTCAATCGTTGCCGTTAAGCGGAATCATCGTCATCACTTCCCCGCAGGAATTGGTGTCGCTCATTGTGGAAAAAGCCGTAAAAATGGCAAATATGATGAACGTCCCGATTTTGGGTTTAATTGAAAACATGAGCTATGCGGTTTGTCCGGATTGCGGCAAAAAAATCGCAGTGTTCGGGGAAAGTCACATCGACGAAATCGCACAACAGTACGGTTTAAAAGTGCTGGCAAAACTGCCGTTGGATCCGTCCTTGGCAAATCTGTGCGATCACGGCGAATTCGAATCCTTTCAACGTGAGGAAATCGAACCCGTAATGGCAACGCTCGACGCTTTGGCGGTAAAGTAACGTGAGCGCGCGGGAACAAGCAATTAATTACTTTTTAAAGGGCTACAACTGCTGTCAGGCGGTTGCGGCTCCTTTTGCTTTAAAATACGGTTGGGATTTTGACGAAACCATGAAAATATGCTCCTCGTTCGGTGGAGGCATGGGGCGACTACGCGAAGTGTGCGGGGCGGTCAGCGGCATGTTTTTCGTCATCGGCCGCGTCAACGGCTATGCCGATCCGCAGGACTACGAGGCAAAAAAACGCCACTATGCGGACGTGCAACGGCTGGCGGCACTGTTTCGTGCGGAGTACGGCTCCTACCTGTGTCGGGACATCGTGCAAAACGCTTCCGAGGGCACAACTCCGGAGGAGCGCACGCCGCAGTTTTATCGCAAACGTCCTTGTGCGGAGTACGTGGGGTTTGCCGCGGAATGCACGGAAAAATATTTAAACGGAGCGTTTCCCGAATGGAATGGAAAAAACAACTAATTGCAATTTCGCCTCGGCGCATGGCGTTGTGCTATGTTTTGCTGTTTGCAGTAAGCCTAGTGCTTTCCTTCGCTGTAGGGGGTAGGTTGGCGGGTGCAGAGTTTTTTCGCTTATCCTTTTCCTCGTCGGAGGAACTTTTGCGCATCGTTCTGCCCGTTGCAATGCTCCTTGTGTTTTTTCCGCTACACGAATGCTTGCATGCGTTCGGCTTCCTTGTGTTTGGCAAAGCGGGGCTGAACAACGTGCGCTTCGGCAGCAATCTCAATGCCGGCATTTTGTACTGTACGTGCGATTTGCCGCTAAAAAAACACGCCTATTTTGGGGCAGTGCTACTCCCGTTTTTAGTAACGGCAGTGTGCGGCGTCGCAGTCGTTTTATGGGGCAACGTCGTTTGGGCGGCGGTTTGGGCGATTTTAACAAGCGGCGCAGCAGGGGATTTGTGTATGGCGGATTGCGTGCGTCGTCAGGACAAAAACGCCTACTTCCTCGATCATCCGAAGTACCCTGCGTTTTACCTCATGTATCCCGAAAACGAAACCCCGCAGGGCTTTCGTTGCGTCACTGCTTTGGAGGAGGAAACCTTGCAAAAAGCCTTCGAGCGTAGCAAAAAATTTCGTAAAAAATAACGCAAAAAAGAGTAAAAACAGCAGGGAAGTATGACGGAAAAACCTCCGTTCGGCTTGGTTTTCGGTAAGGATTCGGCACGGAAAACAGGCGTAGGACGGGCTTTTTTTACGGAGGTTTTAACAAAAAAACCTCCGTTTTGAGCGGCTTTTTTTGAGGGAATCGTCAAACCTCCGTCAAAAAAAATCGTTTTTGCGGTAATTTTCAAAAAAAGCACAAAAACCCTAAAAAAGTTGCGAAAAAGGGGTTTGAAATCGCAAAACTCCCTCTTTTTTGATTGACAAAACCGCTCGTTTCCTTTAATATTATTAGGCTGTGAAAAATTCAGCCGACATTTTACAGCCCCGTCGGCGAGGAGTTCTCCACAAACTCGGAATTTTTCAACCGTGAACAGCGTTTATGAATTTCGGAGGAATTTACCATGATGAAAAGTTATATGGCAAAGCCTGAGACGGTGGAAAGCAAATGGTACGTCGTCGATGCGGCTGGTATGCCTTTGGGACGTTTGGCAAGTCAAGTAGCGTCCGTATTGAGAGGAAAAAATAAACCGACGTTCACGCCTCACGTGGATACGGGGGATCACGTAATCGTCATCAATTGCGATAAAGTGGTTTTAACGGGTAAAAAATTGGAACAAAAAGTTTTCAGACGCCACTCCGGTCGCCCGGGAAATCTGAAGGAAATCAGCTACAAAAAGCTGATGGAGGAAAAATCCGATTTCGTAGTGTACAGAGCGGTGAAAGGAATGCTGCCGAAAAACAGTTTGGGCAACGCAATGCTGAAAAAGTTGCGCGTGTACCAAGGAAGCGAGCATAAGCACGAGGCTCAGCAGCCGGAAGTACTTACTTTTTAATGAGGTGTTGAAATGGCGAAAACTACATTGAAGAAAAAAGTGCAATACTGGGGAACCGGTAGAAGAAAAAAATCCATTGCGCGCGTGCGTTTGTTGCCGGCCGGCAGTGGATCGATTGTAATCAACAAAAAGGATCTGAACGAATACTTCGGATTGGACACGCTGAAATTTATCGTAAAACAACCGTTGGTACTTTTGGGCGTGGAAAATAAATACGACGTCGTCGTCAACGTCAAAGGCGGCGGTTTCACGGGGCAAGCAGGCGCAATCCGCCACGGCATTGCACGTGCATTGGTCGTAGCAGGCGAGGACAAGCACGCATTGAAACATGCAGGCTTCCTGACGCGTGACAGCCGTATGAAGGAACGTAAAAAGTACGGTTTGAAAAAAGCGCGTAAAGCACCACAATTCAGCAAACGTTAACGACAAAACTCTCCGCTTTTGCGGAGAGATTTTTTCGGCTTCCAAGGAGGGATAGACGCTTTTAAGGCTCCCTTTGTGTAAAGTTGTCGCAACGATTTCGAAAAATGGCAGGAAAGGAAAAGTGCTTTGAAAAGGGCCACGCCGAAAATCGTTTTAAAAAAGGAACCGCGGGGCAACGAAAAAACTTGTATTTTTAAGCCCAAGTAAGTAGTAGGAAAACCGCAACAAAAAACCACCCGTTCGGGTGGTTTTCGTGTTTTCGGATTCGCAGTTTTTCGTAACGCTGTTTATCGCTACGCAAAAATAGTCACACGTTTGTACAGGATTAAGCAAATAATATCCACAACCCACATAATCACCATTCCGAAAAGAATCCAAAGGATTCCGGCAAGGACGTGACCTTTTGCAATGCGGTAAATACCCCAGCACAATCCGTCAAGGATCGGCAATGCGAAAATAATTTTCACAATCAACGGTAGGTTATCGAAAAAACGAACGATAGATTTCATAGCACTTTCTCCTTTTTCTTATTTTATTTCTTTTTCTTTATTTTATTCTTTTTATTCGTCAATTTCAACAATTTCGCAAAAAAAGGCAAAGTTTTTTTTGTAAACGGTTCAAAGTCCTTTTTATCGGGTTGCCGAAAAAGGCGATTGTTTTTTTGGGGGGGATGCTACTCAAACAAAAAAGGGGAGCCGTTCGGCACCCCCTTAGGTTAAATATGTTTTACTTTGGAAAGGAATTCTTTCAAACGTGCACTTTGCGGATTTGTAAAAAACTCTTGCGGGGTGTTTTGTTCCTCCACCACGCCGTTATTCACAAACAGCACACGGGACGCCACGTTTTTCGCAAAACCCATTTCGTGCGTTACGACCACCATCGTCATGCCCGCTTGCGCAAGGTCCTGCATTACGGCGAGCACTTCGCCGACCATTTCCGGATCGAGTGCGCTCGTCGGTTCGTCGAACAACATCACTTTCGGATTCATTGCCAACGCACGCACAATGGCAACCCGTTGTTTTTGTCCGCCGCTCAGTCGATTCGGGTACTCGTTTGCCTTGTCCTGCAAGCCGACTTTGGCAAGGAGTTCCATTGCCTGTGCTTGTGCCTCCTCCTTGGTTTTGAGTTTCAGTTTTACCGGTGCCAACGTCAAATTTTCCAGCACGGTGAGGTGCGGAAAAAGATTAAAGTGTTGAAACACCATTCCCATTTCCTTCCGCACGGCGGCGATATCCGCTTGCGGTGCGGTAATTTCCGTTCCGTCAAACAAAATGGAGCCTTCCGTCGGCGTTTCCATCAAATTCAAGCATCGCAAAAACGTGCTTTTTCCGCTGCCCGACGGTCCTACGATAACAACTTTTTCGCCTTCGTAAATCGTTTCCGTAATGCCGTTGAGGACGTTCAGCCCCCCGAAGGATTTTTTCAAATTGGAAACCTCAATCAAAGGTTTTTTGTTTTCGTTATTTATCACTCTTCGCCAACCTCCGTTCCAAAAGTTTCAGTAAGTACGTCAAAAGTAACACAATCGCAAGGTACATCAAAGCCGTCATACAAAGGTTAAACATGTAGTCCCTCGTAATGGCAATGATCTGTTGCGACGCAAAGGTCAAGTCCATAACCGACACCATCGACAAAATGGAAGTTTCCTTCAGTACGGCGATAAACTCGTTGCCTAACGCGGGCAAAATGTTTTTTAATGCCTGCGGCGCAACAATGCGACTCATAATGGTTGCGGAGGAAAGCCCCAGCGACAACCCCGCTTCCGTTTGCCCGCGATCCACGGCGGAAACGCCCGCACGGATAATTTCGGCAACGTATCCGCCGGAATTGATGCCGAATGCCAATCCGCCAATGAGTAGGGCAGGCCCTTGGAATTTAAACACTACCATGTAAATAATCAAAAGTTGCAGTGCCACCGGTGTTCCGCGAATCACCGTAATGTAAACTTGTGCCACGCCGTTCAAAATACGCATCCACCAAGTTTTGCGCTCCGCCCGCAAATACGACACACGAATCAGCCCGAACACCGAGCCGATGCAAATGCCGAACAAAATCGCCAATGTGGTAATGAGCAGGGTGTTTCCGAGCCCCGTAAAAATCAAACTTAAATTTTTGCCGTCTTTCCCGTAAAAGTTGTCAAAAAACAATTCGGAAAGGCTTTTAAATAACAGCATTTTTTCTCCTTAAAAACGTGACGAAAGCAAATCGTCAAAAACGATTTGCTTTCCGTTCCTATTCGTTGGTACTTTGCTTATTTTTCACTCGACGAAAGGTTTTTGTATAGGTCGTTGTAGCTCGTTACCCAAGTTAAAATTTGTTCTTTCTTCTCTTCCAAAACTTCGTTCACAACTTTCAACAGTGCATCTTGTCCTTCCGCAACGGCAACGCCGTAACTTTCCACTTCCACTCCGGAAATTTTAATGACTTCCAATCCGTCAGGGTTTTTGCTCAAAAAGCTTTCCACCGGCAGTTTGTCCAGCACAAGTGCGTCAATGCTTCCTGCGTCTAACATGGTGTAAAGTACGTTCAAATCCTTGTTCGTAGTAGGGGCACTTGCGGTAAGGCTGCCGTTGTCAATGGATTTCGTAATCAAGTCGTGTCCGGTCGTACTCAATTGCACACCGATTTTTTTGTTGTTCAGCGCAGCGATTCCTGCTTCGCCGTCCACTGCGGTAATCGTGCCTTTTTTCGCCAAAATGTACTGTTGGGACGTAAAGTATGCGTTACTGAACACAATTCCGTCAATTTCCTTAATCGTCATTCCCGCAATGCCGACGGACGAATTCGGTTTGTTTTTCACAGCTTCCGTAATCGCATCGAAGTCGATGGATTTTACTTCCACTTTTTTGCCGAGTTTTTTCGCAATGACCTTGCCGATTTCCACGTCGACTCCGATCACTTCGTTTCCATGCATAAATTCAAACGGTGCAAATCCTGCGTTGGTGTACACGGTTAACACGCTGTCGTTCGGCGTGCATGCTGCAAAGGAAAATACCGAAACGGTCAAAATTGCTACGACCGCCAGCAGCACGAAAAGTTTTTTCGATTTTTTCATAGTTTGTTCCTCCAAAGTCTTTTTTGTTTTGAATGAGCAAAGGATACAACCGTTTTTTAATTTTGTAAAGCGTTTTTATGCAGTTTTTTCAAAATTTTTTTAAAAAATATTCATATTTCGATAAATATGCATTTTATAATGTATATTCATTATATTTTGCATATTTAAACATACGGAGGGGCTGGAAGGCAAATTTTTCGGGCGCGTGTTGCAATTTGACGAAAAATAAAGTATAATAAATTGTAACGTTTTAGGAAAAAACAAAACACGGGGAAAACATGATGGACGATCCATTGATTTTAACGTACGACTGCGGCACGCAAAGCATTCGGGCGATGCTGTTCGACAAACAAGGGAATATTTTGGCAAAAACAAAGCGCACGTTTCAGCCTTACTATTCGTTGCAACCGGGCTGGGCGGAGCAAAATCCGCAAGTTTACATGGATGCATTCAATGCTTGCGGCAACGAAATGAAGGCAACCTATCCCGAGTTGTGGAAAAGGGTGGTCGGCGTAACGGTAGCGGCACTGCGGGACACCTGCGTGTGTTTGGACGAGCAAGGCAATCCGTTAAGGGACATTATTTTGTACATCGACAATCGCGACATTGTTTTTGACAAAAAGTTGCCGTTTTGGAATCGCGTGGCAATCGGGCTGGTCGGCATGAGCGAAACGGTCAAAAAACAGCGCGTGTATTCCAAAAGCAATTGGATTAAAATCAACGAGCCTGAAATTTGGAAAAAAACGTACAAGTACGTGGTGTTTTCCTGTTGGCTCAATCACTATTTGACGGGGAAATTCATCGAGTCCACCGCCAGCCAAATCGGGCATATTCCGTTTGATTTCAAACGTAGTAAATGGAAGTCGACGCGCGACATTCAGTATCCCGTGTTCGACATCGAGCCGGAAAAATTGCCGGACATTTTGCCCCCGGGGGAAATCCTCGGTTACGTCACGCGCGAAGCGGCGGAAAAATCGGGCATTCCCGAGGGACTGCCCGTCATTGCGGCAGGTTCGGACAAATGCTGCGAATCCGTCGGTTGTGGGTTAATTCATTCCGACATGGCCGCATTAAGTTTCGGCACGGCGGCAACCATTGATTTCTTTACGCGCCACTATGCGGAGCCGCAACCTTTTGCACCGGCGTATCCGTCGCTGATTCAAGGTTGCTACACGCCGGAAGTGCAAATTTACCGCGGATATTGGATGGTAACTTGGTTTAAAAACGAATTCGCCAAGGATCAGGCAAAAGCCGCGCAACAAAAAAACGTTTCGTTGGATCGCTATTTGGACGAAAAGTTAAGCAGCGTCCCTGTCGGTTGCGAGGGATTAATTTTGCAACCGTATTGGTATCCGACCTTCCACAACCCTGAGGCACGCGGCACGATGCTCGGCTTTACGGACACGCACACCAACGCCTACGTTTATCGGGCGATTATCGAAGGCATCGGGTACGAACTGTACGACAGCAAGGAAAAAATCGAAAAGCGCGTCGGCTTAAGCGTAAAGCGGCTGACGGTGTCGGGCGGGGGATCGCAAAGCAACGAAGCCTGCCAAATCACCTGCGACATTTTCGGCTTGCCGGTGCAACGCATTCAAACCTACGAAGCTTGCGGGTTAGGTGCCGCAATCATCGGGTTTGTGGCAATGGGGGCGTATCCGTCCGTGGAAGCGGCGGTAGCCAACATGGTGCGCTATGTGGACACGTTTGTTCCGAACGAGGAAAATCACCGCATTTATCAAACGATTTACCGCAAAGTGTATCGCAAATTGTATCGTCACGTGGCACCGTTGTATCGCGTAATGCAAAAGCAGGAGCCGCTCCTGCGAAGTGCAC
>CAKPPA010000046.1 GCA_934177025.1 uncultured Clostridia bacterium | reverse complement strand
CGCTACACGTGTACACCACGTTGCCTTTGCCGTCCGGAACGCCGGCACCGAAACGATGCGCTTCCTTGTCCTTTACGACGTCATGTCCGCAAGTTGCCTTATAAAAATGGTGGGTTTCGTCGTAACTTAACGTGGTAGCATAAGTATGTTGGTGTGTCGGCATACATGCCGCCAACCCGCAACACAAAAGGATTCCCATCAACATGGCTAGCACCATTAATTTACGAATCTTTTTCATATCGCCCTGCTAAACTCCTTTTCTTTTATTATATTCTCGCGATTTCGCAAGGTCAATGCGGGCTTTTCGAAAACTGTGTAAATTTTTTGTAAAAAATTTCGTTTTTTTGCACTTTTTGCCCCTTTTTACCGTATTTTGCGTAAAAACCTTGCATTTTTTGCTTTTTTTGAGGACTCACCCAACGCCTTTTCCTCGGAAAACCGCTTTCGCTTTTTGTTGCTTCGGGCTGTTTTAAACCTCTTTTTTCGGGCTGTTTTCCATCCCCTTTTTTAGTTTTTTTCATCCCTTTCCGCATAAAAAAACGAACCGTGCGCCTGTTTTACACGGTTCGAAAAATTTTTGTTTTTTAAAAGCACGCCTGATACGGAAAGGAAAGTGTCGCAAGGAGGGAGGCTTTGCCGAAAGCCAAGCCACTCGGCGCACACAAAGAGCCTTTCGGAACGAAAACGCTACGCGTCGTACTTGGTGTTGACGCGCATGGCGTTTAAAATCGCAAGCACTGCCACGCCGACATCCCCAAACACGGCAAACCACATGTTCGTAATGCCGAATGCCGACAAAATTAAAATCACACCCTTTACCGCCAGCGAAAACACGATGTTTTGCCGCACAATGCTCATCGTGCGTTTTGCAATGCGTTTTGCAAGCGTTAAACCTTTTAAATCGTCCTGCATCAACACAATGTCCGCCGCTTCGATTGCCGCATCGCTCCCGATGCCTCCCATGGCAATGCCGATATCCGACCGCATGAGCACCGGCGCATCGTTGATGCCGTCCCCCACAAAACAAACGACGTCGTTCGATTGCTTTTGCGTAAGGAGCGACTCCACTTCCTGCACTTTTTCCTGCGGGAGCAAGGAGGCGCGAAACTCCGTTACGCCTGTTGCCGCCGCTACCTGCGACGCAATGGACGGGTTGTCGCCCGTTAACATTACCGTGCGGCCGTGCATTCCGTTTAGTTCCGCAATCACTTGTTTTGCTTCCGGCTTGATTTCGTCGGAAATCAAAAGGAAACCGCGGAACAAGCCGTTTTCCGCCACGTACACCACCGTTCCTGCTTCCGCCGCTTCCGTAAACTCGATGCCGTGCGCTTTCATCAGTTTGGCGTTTCCGCACAAAATTTCCCGCGTGCCGTTGACGGCAACAACGCCCTCGCCTGCTTCGTTATGAAGCGTAAACCCGCGTTCGATCGGCTTGCCGTATTTTTCCACAACGGAACGGGCGATCGGATGGTTGGAGTCCTGCTCCGCAATGGCGGCAAGGCGCAAAACTTCCTCCGCATCGCTTTCGGGATAGATTTTTGTTACCGCAAAATTGCCTTTGGTAAGCGTGCCCGTTTTGTCGAACACAAACACGTTCGCCTGACGGAATTTTTCCAAATAGTTCGACCCTTTGACGAGAATACCGTAGCGCGATGCCGCACCGATCCCCGCAAAGAAGGAGAGCGGAATGGAAATCACCAACGCACACGGGCAGGATACGACCAAAAAACTCAGGGCACGGTACACCCAAACTGACCAATTGCCCGTAAGTAACCCCGGAATTACCGCCAACAACACTGCCGAAACGACCACGATCGGCGTAGTATTTTGCAAATTTCGTAATAAAGTTTTCCGCCTGCGATTTTTGATCCGAGGCGTTTTCCACAAGTTCCAAAATTTTGGAAACCGTGGAATCGTAAAATTCCTTTGTTACGCGCACTTCCAACTGCCCCGTTAAATTGACGCAACCGCTAAGGACTTCGCTTCCTTCGCCGACTTCCTGCGGGAGGGATTCGCCCGTCAAGGCTTTGGCATCCACCGAGGAATTGCCTTTGACGACAACGCCGTCCAACGGAATTTTTTCCCCGGGATTTATCAAAATGATGTCATTTACACTCACCCGCTCCGGCTCCACGCGTGTCGACGTGCCGTTTCCCACCAAATTGGCGTAATCCGGACGGATGTCCATCAGTGCAGTAATGGAACGGCGGGATTTGCCCGTTGCGTAGGATTGAAAAAATTCCCCTACCTGATAAAACAGCAACACGGCGCACGCCTCGTCAAACCCTTCGATGGGTTGCCCCGTTACCCCGCGGTAAATCGCAAGCGCAAACGCACCCAACGTCGCAAAGCACATCAAAAAGTTTTCGTCAAACACCTGCCCACGCAAAATGTTGCGCCCCGCACGGTACAAAACGTCGTACCCGATGATAAGATACACCGTTAAATACAGCAAAAGCGGAAAAATCCACGTCCACGCACCGTCGAACACACGGCTTAGCCCGACGATTTTATCCGCCGCGAACAATGCCGCAAACAACGCCAACGCCACCAGGATTCGAATGAAATTTTGTTTTTCCTTTGCACTCATCTCTTTCATTTTGCCGCCTCCGCCGTTAGCGAACGATTTTGCAATCCGGCTCCACTTTGCGGCAAACGTTTTCCACTTCCCGCAAAACTTCCTCGAACTTTGCTTCTTCCGCTTCCAAACTTAATTTTTGACTTAAAAAGTTGATGCGAACGGAGTCAACGCCGTCCACCTTTTCCGCAGCACGTTCCATTTTTGCCGCGCAATTTGCGCAATCCAAATTTTGCAACCGATACACTTTTTTCATTTTTACTCCTTTTTACGCCTTGTGCGGCGTCCCGATTGAATAATTACATTATTGAACAATTATTCAATTATTTGCTCCGAAAAAACAGGGATGCCCCTGCTTTTACTTGCCTTCGTTGACGTGTGTTAACCCGTACTCCATAATTTTGGTGACGTGGTCGTCGTCCAACGAATACTTGACTTCCTTGCCTTCCTTGGTGCCTTTGACGAGTTTTGCACTGCGCAGCACCCTTAACTGATGCGACACCGCCGAAACGCTCATTTCCAACGCTTCCGCAAGTTCGCCGACGTTTAAATCCCGTATTTGCAAACACCCGAGAATTTTCGCCCGCGTCGGATCGCCGAACATTTTAAACAATTCCGCAAGTTCGTAAATGGTGTCGTCGCTCGGCAGTTTTCCCCGAATTTCCGCAAACAGATTTTCGTTTTTTTCCGTTCGTTCGTCCATAATCCCCCTCGCAATAGTTGAATACTTTTTCAAATGTTCAACAAAAGTATAGGACTCTTTTTTGTGTTTGTCAACCTTTTTTCAAAAATTTTTTTCGTTTACAAAAAAATTTGCGGCGGATTTCGGGTGCGATGCGTCTACGCCCTTGCGGGAAACCTGCCGATTTTTTTCGTTTTTGCCGATTTTCGCCCCGTTCCGGCGTTTTTTAAACAAAAAACGCCGTACCTTTTACAGTACGACGCCGATTTTTCGCTCCAAACTAACGCAACCGAATTTACGGCTGTCCAAACTGTTGTTGCGGTTGTCCCCCAGCACAAACACGCACCCTTTCGGTACGGTTACGGCATCAATGCCATTGTAGTCGGACATTTTGTCGAACGTTTCGTTTAGCACCAGCGTTTCGCCTGCTGTCGTTAAAACGTGTACGACTCCGTCCTCCGACCAAACCTTTTCCCCTTCCAAAGCGATGACGCGTTTAATGATTTTTTCGTCCTTTTTGTCGCTGTCGAGGTCCTTTCCGTCCATGGAAAGGATGACGACGTCGTAGCGGGAAACGCTTTTGAGTTTGTTTGCAAACACCAACTGCCCATTATGGAAGGAGGGCTGCATGGAATCCCCCGAAACGTAAAACGGCTCGATCCAAAAACTTTTGACCAAAACCAATGCCAAAAGGAGAATGGTTAGAGCAATGAAAATGCCGTTACTTACCTTCGTTCGATTCCTTTTTGTCCGTTCGTCCATGATCCTCACTTCCGCGTGATTTTGCCATTTTCAAAAAATCCTGATAATCCACCAAAATCACTCTGCCGCATTTTAGGCATTTCAGTTTAAAATCCGCTCCCGTCCGCAAAATTTCCCATTCCTTGCCGCCGCACGGATGCGCTTTTTTCGTTATGATTTTGTCCCCTACGCAATAATCCATACTCAAGTAAACAATAAATTATTTAAGGAAAACTCCTCGTCCGCCTGAAAGGACAGTAAATTGACTTTCCAATCCTTTAAGGTTTTGCTGCCGTCCTTGAAATCCGCCGGCGACAGAATTACTTTTTGCCACATCTGCCCGCCCAACAAATCAACGGTTGCCGTAAACAGTTTTTGCTCGATTGCCCCGCGGTCGATTTGTGCCAAAACGATTAGTTTTTGCGCGGTTGAGGAATACACGTCCGCCATAAGCAACGTGTCCTCCTGCGTGAGATATTTTTCGTCGTTCAGTTGGAACGTACCTATTTTTTTACCCGTTACGCCCTTTACGCCGAACGGCCCGTCGCTGATGCGCAACGGTTTTTCCACCGTTAAATCCATTTCGCAGGACGTCGGATCCGCCGAAGTAAAATCCTTTAACCCTTCGGAACTGTTGTAAAGGAGTTTGGTTGGGATGAGTTTTTTTACTTCGCCTAACTTTGCAGGCACTACGCTACTGTAATCCCCCGAAATTACAATGCCGTTTTCGAATTCCGCATTGCAAAACGCATACACGGGTTTTTCGGGGTTTGCCACTGCCAATTTTGCGCGCCAGCCCGTTTCGGTTTTGGTAAACGGGGCTTCCTCCCAATTGCGGCAACTTAAGTTTTCCGTTTCCCGTGCGTAGTAAACTTCCCCTTTTTTGCAATTTTCCGGCAACGTGACGTTGAAATACAAATTGCCGTTTTCCACCGACCACTCCGCTTTCGGGGCATCATACACCGGCTTTTTGCCTTTCAGCCAGCAGTCCATCCACCATTTGACGTTCGGCATTTGTTTGCGTGCGTCCGGTGCTGCGACGCGCGGCTCGATGTAAAACCGCACTTTTTCGCTTTTTCCGAGGACTTTTACCGCCTGATCGAACCGATTGACCACGGCGTTCGTCGTGAGGGCTACGTACAAAGGTACTTTAAAGTACATCACGTAACTTTGCGGACTGACGCCGAGTAGCCACCGCTCGCGCTCCTCCGCACAACGAATCCGCTCGTTTAACACGTTGAGATCCTCCGTTTCCTCCACGAGGTCAAGCTCCTCCCGCTCGATGCAGCAAGCACTGTAAAGTGCCGCGCCTGCTTTCAAGCGCGAATCAAACGCCAACACCTGACTCAACAAAAAGGATCCGTTAAAAATGCTGACAATGCCGACGTTTTGTTCGTCGACGTAGTCCTCCGCCGCAAAAAACGTCAATGCGCGGCGAATGTTTTTTGCCCACTGAAACCAACTCGATTCCTTGACGGACGTATCCGCATTCGTCAAATGCCTGCCCGCGCGACAGAAGTTGGCGTAATCGATTTCCGGCGGATACTGCGTAAACAGTTTTGCTCCGCCTTCGCCATAGTTATCCACGCAAATGGCTGCATAGCCGCAAATCGCCCAAAACCTTAAGCGATCGTAATCCACCGAGCGTTCCGGCCCCGTAACGAACACAATGCCGGGCAATTTTTCCGTGCCGACCTTGCGCGCGGTTACGGCAAAAACACGACTTTTTCCCGTACCGAAAAACTCGCCCGTAAAGTACACCTGTTTAAACAGAATTCCGTTTTCCTCTTCCTCTTTGACGACGTTTGTTTCCAAAGGCTCCGCTTCGGGATCGTAATCCTTCCAAAGGGCAGCCGGCGTCAAAATTTCGTTTTCCATATCTACTCCGTTTCCGAATCCACTTCGGTTCCGAATCTACTCCGTTTCCGACAACCGAATTTTACTAAACTTACGACGGATTGTCAACATCCTGCTTTTGGGGGTAGGACGAAAGGAATTTCCTTTTCCCTTCCGCACCCATGCCGAACAAACAAAAAAAGCGTAACTCGCAACTTGACTTACGCTTTTTTTATTTTCGTTGGTTAAAATGTTACTCCGCTACGAACGGCAACAACGCCATTACGCGTGCGCGTTTGATTGCGGCAGCCAATTCGCGTTGGTGCTTTGCGCAAACGCCGCTCATTCTTCTCGGAATGATTTTGCCCTTTTCCGTCATGTATTTTTTCAGTTTTTGCACGTCCTTGTAATCGATGCTTTCCACTTTTTCCACGCAGAAGTTGCATACTTTTTTACGGGACGGTCTGCGGATCGGGCGTTTCATAGTTTTTTCTTCACTCATGATTAACTCCTTTAAAACGGCAAATCGTCGTCATTAATTTCCTGTAATTCATCCATGCTTTTTTTCGGTTTTACTTCCCGTTCCTCCGAATAGTCCCCGCCGGATGCCCCCTGAGACTTCGGTACGAATTCCACACTGTCCGCCACGATTTCCGTTACGTAACGTTTCGTTCCGTCCTGCGCATCGTAACTGCGCGTTTGGATGGAGCCGACCACGGCGCACGGACTTCCTTTTTGGAACCACTTTTGCACGAATTCCGCCTGTTGACGCCATGCGACCACCGGCAAAAAATCCGCCTGACGCTCGCCGTCGCTGTTTTTAAACTGCCGATCCACCGCCAAAGTGAACCTGCAAACGGAAACGCCGCTGTTCGTGGTAGACAATTCCGGATCCTTCGTTAATCTTCCAATTAAAATCGCTTTATTCATGCTTCCCCCGTTATTTGCGTACGATCATGCAACGAACGACGCCGTCCGTGATTTTCATCACGCGCTCCAACTCCGCAGGAACTTTCGATTCCGCAGCGAAATTCATCAGGACATAAAATCCTTCCGTTTTGTAATCGATCGGATACGCAAATTTTCTGACGCCCCACTTATCGATGTTTGCAACTTCGCCGCCATTGTCGACAACCAATTGGGAAAATTTCGAAATGAGGGCTTCCCTCGCTTCGTCCTCCATGTTGTCGAGAATGTACAAAACTTCGTAATTGTTCATTCTTTTTCACCTCCTTATGGACTTATGGCCTTTGAAAAGGCAAGGATTCGCTTTTCGTCCAAAACCGAAAAGCGCGGATGTATTATAACATCATTACCGCCGAAACGCAAGTTTTTTCGACGGGTGTTTTTTCGTTATTTCGTCAAATTTTTTACCGAATTCGTGGATCCGCAAACAATCACAAAATCCCCTTCCTGCAGGCGAAAATCCGCCGACGGCACAGGAAAAACTTCGTTGCCGCGCTTAATCATTAAAATATTAATGCCTTTGCGGTTGCGCAAATCCAACTCCACCAGCGTTTTGCCGTACCAATCCTTGAAAACGGTGATTTCCGCAATTTTGACTTCCGGCGCGATGTCCACCAATTCCATTATGCTCGGCGACGCCAACGACACGGCGATTTTTTTGCCCATGCTGTCCTCCGGAAAGATGACGCGATCCGCACCGATTTTTTCCAAAACTTTTTTATGTACGTCGTTTTGCGCTTTGGCGACAATCATTTTTGCGCCCGCTTCCTTGCACATCACCGTTGCCAAAATGCTGGCTTGTAAATTCGTGCCGATGGCAATGACAACGGCATCGAAGTTGCTTAACCCCAATGCGTTGAGGACGTGTACGTCCGTAATGTCGCCCGCCACGGCGTGCGTCACGAAATCGGAAATTTCGTGAATTTTTTCCTCGCGTTTGTCCACGGCAAGCACTTCGTGCCCCATTTCCGCCAACGTTTGTGCCACGGCATTGCCGAAACTGC
>CAKPPA010000045.1 GCA_934177025.1 uncultured Clostridia bacterium | reverse complement strand
GTAGCATTGTCATCACGCAGTTCCGCGATCAGCCTGCCGCCATTGCTTTCCGCAAAAAATTGGAAATGCGCGGCGAAAAGGTTTATTTTCATCGCCACACCAAAGGCTATCCTATGGACGTGGAAACCATCGTTTCGGAGGAAGGCTACGGACAAAACCCGTACATTCCTACCACCCGTCCATTGGTTGTAGTCACCGCTCCGGGGCCGGGCAGCGGCAAGCTGGCAACTTGTTTAAACCAGTTGTACCACGAAAACAAACGCGGCGTGCGTGCGGGCTATGCCAAATTCGAAACGTTTCCGGTTTGGAATTTGCCGTTAAAGCATCCGGTCAACGTTGCTTACGAGGCTGCCACGGCGGATTTAAACGACGTCAACATGATCGACTATTTCCATTTGGAACGCTACGGCGTCACCACGGTAAACTACAATCGGGACTTAACGGTGTTTCCGGTGGTCAAAACGATTTTACACAAAATCATCGGCGAGGATTTGTACCAATCGCCGACGGATATGGGCGTCAACATGGTAGGCTTCGGCATCACGAACGACGAAGTGTGCTGTCGTGCCGCCGAGCAGGAAGTGTTGCGTCGCTACTATCATGCACTTTGCGAGCATAAGCAGGGCACCGGCAGTGAGGAAGCGGTGGAAAAAATCAAACTACTGCTGCAGGATTTGGATTTAAAACCGTCGGATCGGCCGGTAGTGGAAGCGGCACTCAACAAAGGCGCAAAAGTCAATTTGCCGGCCGTTGCGTTGGAGTTGCCGGACGGAACGATTGTCACCGGCAAACAAAACACTCTGCTCAATGCGGTGTCCAGTGCGATTTTAAACGCCGTCAAAGTGCTTGCGGGCATTCCGGACAGTTTTAAATTGCTGTCGCCTAAAATTTTGGAACCGATCATCGCATTAAACAAAAACGTCCTTAAAATCCGCAAAAACAACTTAACCTTGGCGGAAACTTTGGTTGCGGTGTCGATGTCGGCGGCAAACGATTTCAATGCCCTCAAGGCGTTCAACGAATTGCCGCATCTCAAAGGGTGCCAAATGCATTCCACGTTCATTTTGACGGAATCCGATTCGGACTATTTGCGTAAATTGGGCTTAAACGTCACCAGCGAACCGAAATTTTTGTCCGACGACTTGTATATCGAGTAATTTTGAAAAACGAAAAAACAAACACACTGTTTTTTCGTTTTTTCTTTTGCCTCGGAGCATAAAAAATGTAAAATTCAGCCGAAAACGGACGCGCACGAAACGCCGATTTCGCGTTGCAACAAACAAAAAATTTTTGCCTTCCCGCGCGGGAAAATCCGCCGCGGCGTAAGTAGAAATTCTTGACGGATTTTGTCGGAAATGCTATACTGAATTCGAAAAAGAAAAAGGCTTTTTAAGACTGACGGAAGTAGAGAACTACACGGGATTAAAAAGTAATTACTTGGTCGACCGTCTGGGCAAAAAAGCGCATTTTGTGGGCTATTTTTGCGCAGACATATTTTTTTTAGGAGGAGTTATGCAGCCTGTAGTCGGAATTATCATGGGATCGAAAAGCGACTTGGAAGTGATGAAGGATGCCTTCGGAATTTTGGAGGAATTCGGCGTCCCGTACGAAAAGAAAATCGTCAGTGCGCACCGCACCCCGTTGGAAATGGTGGAGTACGCCTGCTCGGCGAAAGAGCGCGGGCTAAAGGTGATTATCGCAGGCGCGGGCGGCGCGGCACACTTGCCGGGCATGGTCGCGGCAATGACGTCGTTGCCGGTCATCGGTGTTCCTGTCAAAAGCAAGGCGTTAAACGGGTTGGATTCGCTGTTGTCCATTGTGCAAATGCCAAAAGGCGTGGTTGTGGCAACGGTCGGCATCGATCAGGCAAAAAACGCCTCCCTCCTTGCATTGCAAATTTTGGGTACGCACGACGAAAAAATTTCGCAAGGGTTGGATGCTTACAAACAAAATATGCGTGATGAAGTAAAGGGCATGGAATTATGAAAACGTTGGGAATCCTCGGCGGCGGTCAACTCGGCAAAATGATTGCCTTAAGTGCGTGCTATCGCGGCTATCGTTGCATCGTGTTGGATCCGTCGGCAAATTGTCCGGCATCCGTGGCGGCTAACGTACTGGTCGGCGATTTTAACGATCGGGCAAAAATTGAGGAGTTGTGCCGTCAAAGCGATGTCGTCACGTACGAATTCGAAAACATTCCCGCCGCGATTGTGGAGGAAATGGCGCAAAAGTACAACGTTCCGCAGGGCAGTTTGCCGTTAAAACTTTCGCAGGATCGCTATCTCGAAAAATCTGCCGTCAACCGCGTGGGCGTGCGTACGGCGGATTTTCAAAAAATGGATACGGTACAGGATTTGCAACGGTTTGCCGAGGCGTACGGGTATCCTTTTTTCGTAAAAACACGCTCGCTCGGCTACGACGGGCACGGCCAAGTGGTGGTGCACGGGCAGGACGAACTTCCGCTTGCCGCAAAACTTGTGGCGCAAGCCCCGTGCATTGCGGAAAGTTTTGTGGATTTTGCGTGCGAAATCAGTCAAATCGCCGTGCGCGGACTTCAGGGGGAGTTTTCCTTTTTCCCCGTGCCGCACAACGTGCATAAGGACGGAATTTTGCGGATTTCCGCCGTTCCTTCCGACGTGAGCGCACAAACGGAGCGGCTTGCCGCCGAAACGACGCGCCGCATTATGGAAGGGCTAAACATTTACGGCATCCTTGCCGTGGAGTATTTCGTAACGAAGCAAGGCGAAATTTTGTTTAACGAAATGGCACCGCGTCCGCACAATTCGGGGCATTACACCATCGAAGGGTGCGTCAACAGTCAGTACGATCAATTGGTGCGTTGCCTTATGGGCGAAAAACTAGGCAGCACGCAATTGTTGGCACCGGTCGTTATGGTCAACGTTTTGGGGCAGCACGTGAGCGCGGTGGAGCGGTTAAAACAAACCGATGCGGTAAAAAAATGCAAAATTCACGATTACGGCAAAAGCGAAGCGCGGCACAACCGCAAAATGGGGCACTTGACGTTTGTGGATTGCACGTTACAGGAAGTAGAAAACATCTTAAAGGAAATTGATTATGAATAAACGTATTTTTGTCGAAAAGAAGCCGGCCTTTCGCGTGGAAGCGGAAAACTTAAAAAGGGATCTCAACGAAAACTTGGGGCTTAACGTATCCTCGGTGCGTTTGCTAAACGTTTACGATATTTTCAACGTATCCGACGCATTGTTGGAACAAGCGTTGTATCGCGTGTTCGCCGAAAAACCGACGGACAAAGTTTACACGGAGGAAATCACGTTCCCTAAGGGAAGCGGCTTCGCTTACGAATCCCGCCCGGGGCAATTCGACCAGCGTTCGGACAGTGCCGAAAAGTGCTTAAAACTAATCGAGGCGGAAACGAATGCAAAAGTCGTTGCGGGCAAATTGATTTTGTTTGGCGAAAGTTTAACCGATGCGGATTTGCAGCGCGTCAAAAACTACTGCATTAATCCCGTCGAGTGCTGTGAAAAAAATCTTGCCGTTTTGGAAAATGCGGAAAGCGTCATGGTGGAAAAAGTTCCCGTGTACGACGGCTTTCGCACGTGGAGCGACGAAGCGATTGCGGCGTTCCGTGCCGAAAAAGGGCTGGCTATGAGCAACGAGGATTTGTGCTTTGTGCGCGAGTACTTCCAAAAGGAAAATCGCGATCCGAACGACACGGAAATCCGTATGCTCGACACGTACTGGAGCGACCATTGCCGCCACACAACGTTCGAAACGCTTTTAACAAACGTCACGTTCCCGTCCGATGCTTTCGGTGCAAAATTGCAACAGGTGTTTGAGGACTACGTTGCGGTGCGCGCGTCCTTAAAACGGCAAAACAAACCGATGACGCTGATGGATTTGGCAACCATTAACGCCAAGTTGGAGCGTAGCCGCGGCAATTTGGACGACTTGGAAATCAGCGACGAAATCAATGCGTGCAGTGTGTACGTCGACGTGGACGTCGACGGCAAGCCGGAAAAATATTTGTTAATGTTCAAAAACGAAACGCACAACCACCCGACGGAAATCGAGCCGTTCGGCGGTGCGTCCACCTGCCTCGGCGGCGCAATTCGCGATCCGTTAAGCGGGCGTAGTTACGTTTATCAGGCAATGCGCCTGAGCGGGGCCGGCGATATTACGCAACCGGTTTCCCAAACGACGGAAGGCAAACTTCCGCAAAAAATCATTTCAAAAAAAGCGGCGGCGGGCTTTTCCTCCTACGGCAACCAAATCGGGCTTGCCACCACTTACGTAAAGGAAATTTTCGACGATGGCTTCGTGGCAAAGCGTATGGAAGTCGGCGCGGTCGTAGGTGCCGCAAAAGCGGAAAACGTGCGTAGGGAAACGCCGGTAAAGGGCGACGTCGTCATTCTCCTCGGCGGGCGCACCGGCAGGGACGGCATCGGCGGCGCAACGGGTTCGAGCAAGGAACATAACGAAAACAGTTTAAAAAATTGTTTTGCGGAAGTGCAAAAGGGCAACGCTCCGGAGGAACGCAAACTTCAGCGACTCATGCGTCAGCCAAAAGCAACGCAACTTATCAAAAAAGCAAACGACTTCGGCGCGGGCGGCGTCAGCGTTGCCATCGGCGAATTGGCGGACGGATTGGAAATTTTCCTCGATCGCGTGCCGTTAAAGTACCTTGGGCTCAACGCAACGGAAATCGCCATCAGCGAATCGCAGGAGCGCATGGCAGTCGTCGTTGCCGAACAGGATGCGGCAAAATTCCTTGCGCTTGCCGCGGAGGAAAATTTGGAAGCGGTGGTCGTTGCTAACGTAACGGACGCAAACCGCCTCGTGATGTACCGCGACGGCGAAAAAGTCGTGGATTTGGATCGGGATTTCATCAATTCCGCCGGCGTGCGTCAGCGTGCGCAAGTTTGCGTAAACACGGTGGATGCAAACAAAAATCCGTTCTGCGTTCAACCTTCGGCAAATTTCCGCACGGCGTTTGTCGACAATTTAAAAGCATTCAATCATGCGTCGCAACAGGGATTGAAGGAAATGTTCGATTCCACCATCGGTGCGACGACGGTGTTGTTGCCTTACGGAGGCAAATATCAAAAAACGGAAAGCATAGCTTCCGTGCAAAAAATTCCGTTGGAGCAAGGCGAAACGGAAACCTGTTCCGTTTTGACGTACGGCTATCAACCGAAAATCGCCTCCTTCAGTCCTTACCACGGCGCACAGTACGCCGTCACGGAATCGATGGCAAAAGTCGTGAGCTGCGGCGGCGATTACGAAAAAATTCGGTTTACTTTTCAGGAATATTTCGAAAAACTCGGCACGTGTCCGGAAAAATGGGGCAAACCGTTCTCCGCACTTTTGGGTGCGTACGACGTGTTAAAAGCCTTCGGGCTTGCGGCAATCGGCGGTAAGGACTCGATGAGCGGCACGTATCGGGATCTACACGTTCCGCCGACGCTGATTTCCTTCGCCGTCACAACGCAAAACGTCAACGACGTCATTACCAACGAACTGAAGGAAACGGGCAGTTATTTGTATCTCCTCCGTGCCGGTCGGGACGAATTGCTCCTACCGAACGTGGAGGAACTCAAGCAAAATTGGAATTTATTCCGCACGTGGCATAAGGAAGGCAAAATCCTTTCCGCCGAACCGGTCGGCAGCGGCGGCATTGCAAAAACGCTTTGCAACATGGCGTTTGGCAACCGCGTAGGCTTCCGTGTGGAAGCGGAGCGTCCGTTCGACACGGAAATCGGCTCGATTGTCATCGAATCCAAGGAGCCGCTTACGGGCAAAAACGTGGAATTACTGGGACGGACGGAAAAGGATTGCACGTTTAACGGCGAAACGTTTGGTTGGGACGAACTGTTAACCGCTTCGGAAAGCACGTTTGCTTCGATTTACCCGATTACGGCACCGGGAACCGACGAAAAAACGGAGGAAATCTCCTGTGCCCAAACGTACAAGTTAAAACCGAACTTCCCGTGGAAAGGCGTCAGGGTGGTCATTCCGGTGTTCCCGGGTACCAACTGCGATTACGATTCGAAAAAAGCATTCGAGTCCTTAGGCGCAACGGTCAACGTGTGCGTGTTCCGTAACGGCAGTGCGGAGCAAATCGAATCCTCCGTCGACACGTTAGCGCAGGAAATTTTGAATTGCAACGTTTTGATGTTTGCGGGCGGCTTCAGTTCCGGCGACGAGCCGGACGGCAGCGGCAAATTCATTGCGTCCGTCATCAATCAGGAAAAAGTAAAAAAAGCAATCGAAGTATTGTTGGAACGCAACGGACTTATCCTCGGCATTTGTAACGGCTTCCAAGCCCTTGTCAAATCCGGACTTCTCCCTTACGGAAAAATCGGGGAAGTTATCGAAACGTCCGCAACGCTGTTCCGCAACGATATTAACCGTCACATTTCAAAAATCGTGTCCACCAAAACGACAAGCGTTCGTTCGCCGTGGCTCAGCGAATTCCGTTTGGGCGAAGTGTGCCAAGTGGCAGTCAGCCACGGGGAAGGCAAATTCGTCGCTTCGGCGGAGGAAATTCGTCGGTTAAAGGAAAACGGGCAAATCTGCTTCCGCTATTGCGACGCAAACGGCAACGCTTCGATGGACGTCGTTTCCAACCCGAACGGCTCGACGGAAGCCATTGAGGGCATTTGTTCGCCGTGCGGCAGGATTCTCGGCAAAATGGGTCACAGCGAGCGCACCGGCAACGGATTGTACAAAAACTATCCGAATTTCCACAATCAATCCGCTCTGTTCCTCGGAGCTATGAAATATTTTGAACAGGAAGGTGATTTATGACAGGCAGAGAGCTGAACGAAGAATGCGGCATCATCGGACTTTACAACGTCCCGCATGCCAGCGTTTTAGCATATTACGCCCTGCATTCGCTGCAACATCGCGGCGAGGAGGGCGCAGGCATCGTCACGCGGGAGGATAATTCGGAATTCCATTGCGTCAAAAACCGTGGACTTGCAAGCGACATTTTTAAGGAAAAGGATTTAAAAGCGTTAAAGGGCAACTATGCTTTGGGACACGTCAGTTATTCGGGCTTGTTTAAGCGCGGCGGATTGGAAAACGTGCAACCGTTATTTTTCAAACATTCCACGGGCGATTTCGCCGTGGCGCACAACGGCAACATCACCAATTCCGATCAACTTCGCTACGAGTTGGAGCAGCAGGGCAGCATTTTTCAGTCCACGTCCGACAGCGAAATCATTGCGCATTTAATCAAAATGAACCGCACGACCAACCGCGCCCAAGCGTTAAAGGAAGCCGTTTTAAAACTCGAGGGTGCGTTTGCGTTTGCAATTATGACGCAACACGGTTTGTACGCCTGTCGCGACAGGGACGGGCTTCGTCCGTTGTGCATCGGCAAAATCGGTGAGGACGGCTACGTGATTGCAAGCGAAAGTTGTGCGTTCGAAATTATCGGCGCAACGTTCGTAAGGGACGTCCTCCCGGGCGAAATGATTTACATTCGGGACGGCAAGCTCAACAGTTCCTTTTTCGTAAAACCGAACACAAACAAAATTTGCGCCATGGAGTACATTTACTTTGCACGTCCCGACAGCGTCATGGACGGTCGCAGTATTTACGAAGTGCGCAAAAAAGCGGGCGAAATTCTCTATCGCGAAAATCCTACCGAAGCGGACATGGTCGTCGGCGTGCCGGATTCCTCTTTGCCGGCGGCGGCAGGCTATGCAAAAGCCTCGGGCATTCCGTTTGAATTGGCACTACTCAAAAACAAATACGTCGGTCGCACGTTTATTTTGCCGGATCAGCAGTTGCGCGAACGCGGCGTGCTTATGAAACTCAGCGTTATCGCGCCGTTGGTCAAAGGGAAACGCATCGTGTTGGTGGATGACTCTATCGTCCGCGGCACCACGTCCCGCCGCATTGTCGGTATGTTAAAACGTGCGGGCGCGAAGGAAGTGCATGTGCGCATTGCGTCGCCGACGTTCCTGCATCCGTGCTACTACGGTGTGGACAC
>CAKPPA010000044.1 GCA_934177025.1 uncultured Clostridia bacterium | reverse complement strand
GTTTAAAATGACGCATTCGGGATACTCGTCGATTTTCGGTGCAACGTTTAATGCGCACTCCTTCGAAAGAGACGGGCAACTTTCCATGCCTTCCATTGTTTGGAAGCAAAGCCCCTCCTCCCCGAAAGGAACGGTGTAAGTGCCGAAATGATTGATTAAAGCACAAAACACGCATTGCTCCAAGCCGAGTTCCTCCCACCCCGGGAGTTTGAGCGTCAGTTTTACGGGGCGAAGATACTCCGCCGCACGCTGACGAAACAGTTCCTGCGACAATTCCGCCGTTTCGTTGTGAAATAAATCCGAAAAATAACTTTCGTCCTCCTTCACTTTTTTCGTAAGTTCACCTAAATCCGACCACACCGGAAATTTATCCCACTGGTACGTTTCCTTTTTGCCTTGTAGCACGTGCTCCGGATCGTACAAAAACACCTTTTTGCCCTGTCCGGAAATCAGCCCCGCCTCAAAATTCACCCACGAGGACGCAAAAGAGTTTTCCGAAAGGATGACGACGGCGCAACGGCAACGATCGATAAACCCCTTAATTTCCTTTGCAAAATCCTCCGAGGAGATTTCGATTTGATCGTCCGCCAAGTAGTGCACGCCGCTTTCCTTAAATGCGGCGCAAACGTCGGCAAAATTTTCGTCCCGATTCGAATGCGAAAGGAACACGCCGAATTCCCGCTTTTCTTCTTCCTGCAACGGCCTTGCCGTAATTTTGATTTTTCCCATAATTTTCCCCCGAACGCTTTATTGCGGAAAAAGAAAATTTACTTTTTCGCCATACGGTTGCGCTTGCACCGCAATTTCCGACAGATCCATTAAAAAGTAAACGCGCTGCTCGTTTTGATCCTTTATCACGGCGACGTCGCGATCCTTTAAATCCGCAGAGTGGTAATTGTCCTTTAAAATTTGCACGAGATGTTCCGTCCGAAACCGCGAAAACCGCCGAATGCCCAAAAACGGTTTAAAATTTACGCCCAACAAAGCGTGCACCGGCAAAATCAGTTCGGATTTTACCGTGACGTAAATATCCTGCCCTTCGGAAAAATCCAACACGACGGGGCGTTGAAACCGATAGTTTGCGGGATAGTCCTTTGGAAGAATTTCCGTTTCCTGCACATACGGCCGAAACGCTTCGCTTAACTCCTCTTTCCGATTAAATCCCGTTACCGTGCATCCGCACACCAACTCTTTCAAAAAGGCATCCACTACACCACGATCGTCAAACTCATCCTCATCAAACCGATTGAGGTCGTTTTTCATTTGCAGTAACGTATCGCGATAAATGTGAAACACCGTAGTCAACCGCACGTAAAAAATGCGGCGGTATGCATAGCGATTGACGGTGCTGTCCGCATAAAACAGGTTGTGCATCACGTTGTTTTTGTCGATAAAATGCATCATGTCCTCAAAATTGTCGCAACCTTGAATTTGACGGACGGGCGTGCGGTAAAGTAAATCGTTGCGCTGCTCCTTCGGGATGTCCAAAAAGAACAACACGATTTTTTTGCCCTCCCCTAGTAGGAAGCCGATTTCGTACCACACAACGTTGCGTAGCCCCTTGTTTTTTTCCGCAAAAAAGGCTTGGGATAAAAAAAAGACGGCGATACGACTTTCGTTCATTTCGCGTTCGATGGTTGTAAAATATCCGTCCTTTTCGCAACTTTCGAGGCTTTTTGCCACCGCATGAAAATAAACCCCTTCCTCCTGAAAGCGCGTAAGGTATTCGTTGACGGCGGCGGCATCCTCCTCCAGATAGCCGACAAGCAAGCGACTGCCGACGACGTCCGTATCCTTTAATACTTCCTTTGAATAAATTACCATTTTCGCCCCTCCTTTTTTCAGTATAGCACACGCCGCTTTTGCATTCAATACTCTACAAAAAAATCACGCCCGCATTTTTTCTTTTTTGTCGCTATTTTTCACGTTTTTTTGCTTTTTCTCATCTATTTTCGCAATTTTTCCCGCTTTTTGCCGCAAAAGATGCACAAAAAGGTGTTTTTTGGGGTTCGGCGTAAAAAAAGCGGACGTTACGTCCGCTTTTCCTTTTTGTTTTGCAATGCGATGCGAAACTGTTCGATTCGCTCCATTAATTTCGATTTGTAGTGAATGCGATTTGTGCCGTTTAGTTCTCCTCCGACAAAACACAAGGGCGGATACACCACGCACCACCAATTGTCGCCCGTGCCGCTGCCGAGGTTTAAAATGAGAGCGTCGTAAACGCCGCTACACAGCACCAACGTTTCGTACTGCCGTAAGGGAAATTCCT
This sequence comes from uncultured Clostridia bacterium, assembly GCA_934177025.1. GTDB lineage: Bacteria > Bacillota > Clostridia > Christensenellales > CAG-314 > CAKPPA01. The sequence goes on along the minus strand of CAKPPA010000044.1, from coordinate 5,770 downwards.
CCCGCTTGATTGCCGCACGGCTACGGTACTGAAATCCGTTTTCCAGTAGCACGCGATCGGCCGTGCGTTCGATGCCTTTTAACTGTGCGGCAACGATTTTTTGCGCACTTGCCTTATCCGTCGCCGCGGTTAAAAAGGGCGCAAGATAGTTTACGATTTCCTCTTTTACGCGGTATTTCACCGTTTGATCCGCCGAGGCGTTACTGTTGGCGCGAATGTGAATGCGCAAAAAATCCTCGTTGCTTTGCGGTGTTTGCGGCAATGCCGCAAAAAACAACCCCGCAAAAATCATTGCCAAAACAATTACCGCCGCTTTTTGTTTCATTTCGATTCCTCCCGTGACGAAGGAATTATTGCCGCTTGTTACGAATTTTATACGCGTTTTAAAAACTTAGCGCAACACGATGTACACCATGTACGCCGCATAACAGCACAAAAACAAAATGCCCCACAACCGATTGACGTTTTTCTTCCACACACAGCGCACGAACACCAGCGTTGTAAAACCCAAAAGGATGACGATGTCGAACATCGAAAGTGCGGTAATCGCAATCGGGTGCAAGGTGGACGACAAGCCCAAAATAAACAGCAAATTAAAAATGTTGGAGCCGACAACGTTGCCTAGCGCCAAGCCGCTGTCCCCCTTTTTTGCCGCAACCAGCGAAGTCACGAGTTCCGGCAAGGAAGTGCCCATTGCCACAATCGTCAGTCCGATAAAGGTTTGGCTCAGCCCCCAACTTAACGCAATGGCACTTGCCTTGTTTACCACGAGATCCCCGCCGAAAATAACGGCTGCCAGCCCGAACACGATAAACAAAAGGCTACGTAACGGCGAAAGAACTTTGATTTCCTCCTGCTCGGCCGTTACCAATGCGCGGTTTTTTAACGCATCCTTCACCACAACCGTAAGATACGCCGCCAAGCACAGTAGGAGCATAACGCCCTCCCACAGCGAAATGCAAAAGTCCTGCATAAACACCAACACCAGCACGGTTGCCGCAAGGTTTACGGGAAAATCCCTTTTTACAATGACGCTTTCCGTTTCGAACTTTTTTAATGCGGCGCAAAAACCGACGACCACCATTAAATTAAAAATGTTGCTGCCAATCACGTTACTGATGGCGATGGCATTGTTTCCCTGAAAGCCGGCGGCAATGCTGACGGCCGCTTCCGGCGCACTGGTGCCCATGGCAACAATGGTAAGCCCGATGACGACGGAAGGCACTTTTAACAGTTTCGCCACGGACGAACTCCCTTCCACAAAAAAATCCGCGCCTTTGACTAACAGCACAAACCCCACAAGCAACAACACGTAATCCATAACAATTCATTCGCTCCAAAAGAAAAAGACTTTTACAACTGTGGTAAAAGTCTCGTTATTTTATGCACGCTCGACATTACACGCAGCGAACGTGCGGCATTTACGCCAACTACTTCCCTTTTACAAAAAATATTGTAAAAAAGATTCCTTTCCCTGTCAACTTTTTTTATCCATTCGCTCGATTCCGTGCGGACGCGTTTTGCAGTATTTCGCATAAATGTTTTTTTGCCGCAATGCTTCCGTCACTTCTTTTGCCCGCTCCGCAGAGGCGCACAGCAAAAACAAACAACTGCCGCTACCCGTCATCCACGCTTTTTCGGGGAAGGTTGTTTTCAAAAAAGTCATAAGTTCCTGTAACTGCGGCATTAAACAAAACGCCGCCGGTTGCAAACCGTTTTCGATGCCGAGGGCGATTTTGTCGACGTTCCCCTCACGAATGCCTTCCTTTAGCAATTCGTTTCGATTTTCCGTCCGAACGGGGGCTTCGTCGAACTTTTCGTACACGCGTGCGGCGGAAAGCCCCCCGCGCGGTTTTATCATCACCAAATCCAACGGCTTGCCGACAAACGGCGTTACCGTGCTGCCGTAACCGCTTAATTCCGCATAACCGCCCGTAAGCATGTAGCGCACGTCCTTACCGATTTCGTCCCCGATAGCAAGGTACTCCGCATCCATCGGAATGCGGTACGCTTCCGCCATTGCCCTTAACACGCCGGCGCAATCCGCCGAGGAACCGCCCATGCCCCCCATAAACGGAATGGTTTTGTGCAAGTAAATGTCCGCCCCCGTAACGCCGTACTTACGCACGACGGCTTTTGCCGCGCGCAACGCCGTGTTTTTTTCCGTCACTTTGTGTGCGTTCATCCGCACGAAAACGCCCTTGTCGTACCGAGGCGAAACGCACACCACGTCCCCGATGTTTACGCTGCCGACAACGCTTTGAATCGGGTGATACGTTTCCTCCCTTGCCCCGACGTGAAGGGAAAAATTAATTTTTGCATTTACTTTTAGGCGAACGTCCTGCATGATACTCCAAAAAAAATAAGATATTACGAACGCATTCATAATACCTTATTTCCGCAAAAGAATCAAGTTTTGTGTTTTTTAATTCCGAAAAGAAGGCTTTTTCCTTTCAGATTTTCGCACGGCGATACACCACGATTTTTTCGCCGCCGCGTAACGGCGTTTCCAAATCGGGGTTGTATGCCAAAATTTCCGCCTCCGACAGGTTTAAATTTTTGGAAACGTCCCAAAGCGTTGCGTCCTTTCGCCCGACAAAAACTTCGATTGCCGTTTTGTTTTCCGCTTTCGGCTCCCCTTCCTCGATTTCCGTCAGCACAAAATCCACCGAGTTTTCCGACACGTCCACCGAAAACCGCAAGGCCGCATCCACTTCGATGGTGCCGTTGTTGCTTTTTTCGCAATTGACGTCGCTTACCACGGCATGCACCGCACAAATGCTGTTCGGCACAACGCTTTCCGCCGTCAAAACTTCGGTAAACGGAATTTCCAAAAACACGGAAGTCAGTGCTTCGCCCAGTTTGTAAACGGCACTGCCGGTAAAAATCCCTTCCGCCTCCACCTTGCCGTCGTAAGGTTTTGCGTTTACGATGACGACTTTTGGGTTGACCACGTGAAGTTTGCGTTCGCTCGGCAAAAAATCCTCCGCAATCGTTACCGATCCGTTCATTTTTGCCGCCGCCGTGGCGTGCCCCGTAACAAAAGTGCTTTCCAAACTTTGTCCGGAAAAATTCAGTTCGTTTGCAAGACTGTAGGCGTCGTTAACGCAGGAACACGTGCGCTTTGCAACCGCCGTCCCGTCCACGCGAACGGAAACTAAAATGCCGATGGTGTTGTTTTCCTCAAAATTCAACCGCACTTTCGTGCTTTTGGCTTTTGCGCTTCCCTGCACGGCGGATTCGGGCGTGACGCCTTTTGCCTCCACTTCCTCCTTAAACGGAATTTCGTAAATTTCCGTAAACACGCCGTTTTCGTCGTCGCAAGTGGTTAAATAGGTAAACGTGGAGCCTTCGAGTAGAACGCTGTCGAACTGCGGCGTGATGCTTTGCACGTCGACGCAACTTTCCGCCATAAGGACTTTGCCTGCGTCGGATTTAAAATTCCCTTCGTAAACGTTTTCAAACTCCGCCTGAAAACGGGACACCACGCACGCCGTTTGCACCTCGTTGGTGCGCGTGAAAAACGATTCGCCGCCCACAAGGCAGGAAAGTTCCGTTTCCTCCGTTTGATACACCGTAATTTCGAACACCGCATTGACCGAAACGTCCGAACCGCGCACTTCCTCGATTTCCACGTCGATAACTTCCGCCGAAAAGGTCAGTTTTGCGGACGGCGTTACGGCAGCGTTTTCGAATTTGTCGGAAAAATCCGCATTGTAGTTGAGGCTTTCTAACTTACTTTCGCTGTTTTCCGCCAGCATTTTAAAATTTGCCCTACCCAAAAACACCGCACTGCCGTTCAGGCATTCGCAGGAAGTGATGTCCGCTTCGCAAGCGGTGCTTAACACCTTTTTGATTTCCTTGTCCTTGAGCGACAATTTGGTTTGCAAAATTACTTGCGTTTTGTCCAAAAACTTTTTGCAATCCGCCTTTACGTTGTTAAAAATAGGTTTTATCATAAACTGCCCCCTAAAATTTTTCCGATTGACAGTTTATCCTATGCCGTGCGGCAAAAAATTATTCCATTAATTGCGGACTTTAAATTTGACGTCCCCGCAAAGCACGTCCTGATACGAACAGGTAAGTTTGTCGAACAATTCGTTAAAAATGCGAATGACGAACACCGCCGGATAAACTTCCTCGATTCGCCCGTCGTAGTACACAATGCGGTTTCGCCCCTTGTTGTAGCGCACGCGCACGTCCTTTCCGCGCAACCGGCACACTTCCCCTTTGATTTCCGAAATTCCGACCACTGCTTTTTTCATGCTTCACCTCAAGCGAAGTATCCCCAAACTGCAAAAAAATAAACGGGTAGATTTTCTACCCGCTTGTTGTAGTCCGTTATTCGTCGTCGTCCTCGTCGTCCACGTCGTCGAAATCGTCGTCGTACTCGCCGTCCTCCTCAAACGTTTCGTCGTCCTCGTCGTCGAAATCGTCAAAGCCGTCGTCCTCCGAAAAATCCTCCTCGTCGTCAAACGATTCGTTGAACTCGTCCTCCTGCAATTCCTCCAACGGCAATGCTTCGTCCTCGTCCATCACTTCCGGCTCGTCGTCCAAATACTCGCGCCAACCATCGTCCTCCGACGTGCCTTCGTTGCGTTCCATTGCGCACTGTTCGCACATTTCTTCGCCGAAGTTCATGTAGTTCGTTTTGCAGATCGGGCACAGCTCCCTTTCTTCCTCTTCCTCCTCCGCAGGAGCGTTGATAGGCTGACCCAGTTCTTCCTTGCATACGTCGCAGATTTCCTGTCTGGAGTCGATATAATTCAATTCACAGCGCGGACATTTGATATATTGGATTTTCGCCATAAAAAATACCTTGTTCTCCTATTGAAATGCTTGCTTATTATATATTCAATTCCTAAAGATGTAAACTGTTTTACACGATTATTTTAATTTTACCCCGTCGAAAAACGGAAAATTTTGCCCCGTTTCAAGCGAGTGAATCGCATTTTGGGGCGGAATTGAAAATTTTGGCAAAAACAAGGCCGAAAAAACAGCATAAGACCGATTTTTTTGCGGTGTTTTCTCCTCACAAAATGTTCAAAAAACTTTTTACCTCAAAAAAACGGAAGGAGTTACAAAGGAAAAACCAACCTGTTTTTTCGTCGGTCATTCCTGACACAAGGAAATTCCGTTTGTGCCAAAAATAAAAAACCTCCTAGGTGCAAAGTAAAATTCCTGTACAAGAAAAAACCTTTCGCAAAAACACTTTCCGTATAGATTTAACGGAAAAGTTCGTTGCGGTTGTAGCGGAATAAAAAAAGTACACCAAAAAGGTGTACTAATAAATTACGAGTAAAACTCGTTTTTGAAAGAAGCCCTTTTTAGGCGGAAATCGTTTTTTAGTAAAAGTCCGTTTTTTCACAAACCGTTTGTTGTGGTGAAATACTTCCTCCCTGAAAGCCGCTGCCCCTAAAAGTAGTACTTATGAGTACTTGCGTTCCCCTAAAAAGGACAAAAAAGTACACCAAAAAAGTGTACGGTCGAAGTTTTGTAAAAATGGTTGTTGCTAAACTTCGTTCCTCGAAAACTGATGCCGTAAAATAAGTACTTGCGTTTCCCTAAAAAAGATAAAAAAAGTACACCGCTTTGAACGTATGGTAAAATTCCTGTACAAGAAAAAACCTTCCGCAAAAACACTTTCCGTGTAAGTTTAATGAAAAAGTACGTTGCGGTTGTAGCGGAATAAAAAAAAGTACACCCAAAAAGTGTACGGTAAAGTTTTGTAAAACAGGACAAAAAAAATACACCGCATTGGGTGCATCCT
>CAKPPA010000043.1 GCA_934177025.1 uncultured Clostridia bacterium | reverse complement strand
GTACTAACTTGACAAGTTTCAAGGGTATAATCTCAGCTTTTTACAGCACCCCCAGCGACGTATTCTGTTTTTTTCAAAATACCCCTTTTCCGCAGAATTGTCAAATGTTATTTCAAAAATCTGCAAAATAGTGTATAATTTTCGGGAGGTGAGGCAAATGAATCATTTTTTTGCATATCTGAATCGAATGAAGTACATTTACCGTTGGAATCTGATGCACTCTACCGAGCAGGAAAACATCATGGAGCATAGCCTAGCGGTAGGCATGATTGCGCACAATTTGGCACTCATCGGCAATTTGTACTTTCAAAAGCACTACAATGCGGAGCGCGTTGCGCTTGTCGGCATGTACCACGAGTCGAGCGAAGTCATTACGGGCGATTTGCCTACGCCGATTAAGTACTACAACCCCGAAATCAAAACTGCGTACAAGGAGCTGGAAAAAATTGCGGACGAGCGTTTGCTAAAAATGCTTCCCGAGGCCATGCGCCCGTACTACGAGTCCGTGCTTTGCCCTTCGCCGGATTCGGACGAGTATCGGTTAATGAAATGTGCCGACAAAATCGCCGCATACATTAAGTGTGTGGAGGAATTAAAGGCGGGCAACGCCGAGTTTAAAAAGGCGAAAAAAAGCATCGAAAAGGAATTAAAAGGGCTCAACTGTCCGGAAGCGGATTATTTTTGCAAAACTTTTTTGCCGTCCTTTTCGCTGACCTTGGACGAGCTTGACTAATGAAAGTGGAATTGCAACGGATTCGGCATCGCTATCCGTACGAAAAACAGGATATTTTTGAGGACGTTTCCTTCGTTTGCGAAAATTTGCAAAAAATCGGAGTTTTAGCGGAAAGTCAATCGGGGAAAACTACGTTGGTACGCATTGCCGCAGGCTTGCTTTCGCCGACGGACGGCACCGTGCGCTACGACGGAATCGACCGCGTGAAATTAAAAGCCAAGGATTGCAGCGTCGGCATTTTGTTTGCGGATTTTGCACTCCCGCCGAAGTTAACGGTAAAGGAGCAAATTTTGTTTCCGCTCAAGGTGCGCAAAATGCCCAAGCGGGAGCGCGAAATCGAGGCGGAGCGCATTTTGACGGAGCAGGGGCTTTTGCAAGTCAGTTCGCTCCGCACGGCGGAGGCGGACGTTCGCGTGCGCTTTCGAACGGCGTTGGCAAGGCTTAGTGCCGTGCCGCGGGCGTTCGTCCTTGTGGACGACGTTTGGAAAACCTTCGGTGAACGCGCGGCGGAAGCGGAGGAGGAACTCCAAAACTATTTTGCCAAATACCCCGCCACCGTTTTACTCGTTTCGTCCCGAGCGGAACGTTTGGCGCAGGCGGATGGCTGGGTGCTACTTCAAAACGGCAAAAGCACCATCACTTCGTTCGAAGCGTTGCGGGAAGCGGAGCAGCAGGAAAATTGGAATTTATCGGATAAATTATGGAAGGAAGGTGAGCAAAATGGAACCGAATCGGGAAAATAAGGAACAAACGGAAGGGTTCAACAACGACGATTTGTTCCCGTTTGAGGAAAAGTACCGCAACGAACCGCCCAAAAGGCCGAGCGGCGGCGGTGCGACAACGACCGTGCCGAAACTGTCGGGCAAGCAAAAAGCACTCATTGCGATTTTACTTGTGATTTGTATGGTGTGTGCGTTCGGGTTGGGATTGTTTAGTTATCAATTCGTCAACAGCGACGTCGGCTTGTTTATTCGTTTAAAAAACATGGTGGAGCGTTACTACTACGAGGATCCTTCGAGCGAGGACTTAATCCTTGCCGCAGGCAAAGGGATGCTGCAAAGTTTGGATGCCTATTCCACCATGCTCAGCCCGCGGGAAGTGTACGATTTGTTGTACCCCGAAATCCGCGAGGAGCCTTCCTACGGCGTGCGGTTTTATCGCGAGTACGACGGCGGCCCGATTAAAGTTTATGCGGTTGCCATCGGCAGCAGCGGCTACGAAGCGGGGCTGATGCGTGGCGACAAAGTGCTTGCCGTCAACGGCACCGTCCTCAAGGACGGCGTTTCCAATGCGGATTTTTTGGCACTTGTCGGCAAAAACGGAGCAACGCTTAAAGTAAGTCGGCTCGACAACGAGGTTACTACCGAGTTCGAAGCGGTGTTGCAACCGACGACTTACACGCCTACGTTTGTGGACTACTATTTTAAAGCCGACAACGGCGTTGTTCGCAGCAACATGTCGCAAAAATACGTGGAAAGTAAAGGGGTAGCAAGCCTCAACGACGGCATCGGTTATTTGCGGCTGACGGAGTTTTCCACGGCGGGGACGCATGCGGAAATCACGGCGGCAAAGGATTTTGAGCGGGCAATGCTGGAGTTCCGCGCCGTTTACGGCGGCAAAGGCAAACTCGTGTTGGATTTGCGCGACAATCCTGGCGGGCAAAACGACATTGCGGCGGCCATTGCATCCTTTTTGCTGTACGACGGCAATCAAACGCATTTAAAGGTAACAACCTTGCGCGGCAAAGGCGACGCCGTCATCGAAACGACTTACACCGATTCCGTTTACGCCGATTATTTTGACGTTTCCGCCACTACGCCGCAAATTGTGTGCTTAACGAACGGCAACTCCGCAAGCGCAAGTGAATTGATTTTGGGTGCCATGTTGGATTACGGCACGTGCGTGCAGGTAGGCAGCGGCTCCTACGGCAAAGGCATTGCACAAGGCATTTTACCCGTTTCGGGCAACGTTACGATCGAAGTAAATGGGGAAAAAGTGACTTCCTACTATGCGGCATATTTAACCATTGCACGGTTTTACACGCCGCTTTCCGACGAGTGCCATCACGGCAAGCCTTACCTGCCTTCGGCGGAAAATCAAACGAAGTCAATGAAAGGCGCAGTACTTCGCGCCAACGAAATTTGGTAAATTCCAAAACTCGGCAAACGAAAGCAGTTCGCAAAAATTCTTTTCGGAAAACAAAAATCCGATTGACAAGAAAAAACAATACAGGTTATGATAATTTTGCCGAAATAGGCAAAAAACCTCAAAAAAGGGGGCAAACAAATGAATAAAAAAGTTTTCATCATCGCTCGAACGGGCGTTATGTTGGCACTGGTGCTTGTGTTGCAGTACGTCGGCTCGCTCATCGGCAAAGCGGCGTTCCCGGGCATCGGGTCGACCATTCTTGTCGGGTCGTTAGTGAATTTTGTGTTGGCATTGTCGGTGTTTTATTGCGGCATTTGGGGCGGACTCGTCATCGGTATGCTAACACCGGTCATGGCACTCCTCATCGGGCAAATGGGTCAGCCGGTTTTAATTCCGTTCATCGGAATCGGCAATGCGCTGTTTGTGGCGGTGCTGTGGGCGTCGGGCAAATTGCCTTGGGGCGAATGGGTTCGCCTTGTGGCAGGGTTGATTGCGGCAAGTGCGATAAAATTTTGCTGGATGTGTTTCGGCGTGGTGTCGTTACTGCCGGTACTCGGCATTCCGGAAAAAGCCATTCCGACGTTAACGGTCAACTTCGGTTTGTTGCAGTTGTGGGCGGCACTCATCGGCGGCACGCTTGCCGTTTTGGTGAAAAAAGCGTTGGTGCGTTCCGGAATTAAGGAGGAGCACGATTTGGCTTCGAAGCAAACCCCGCAAGGCAGCGAAGCGGAGCAGCCTGTCGAAAGCGACAAGAAGTAGCATTTTGCGTCACGGCTCCGCACCGTAAAAATGCGGTCTGTACCGTAAAAATGCGGTTTCCGTCCGCAAAACAAAAAGGCGATTACGCCCCCGCAAAAATAAAAAGGCGGGTGCGTTCGCAAAAATTAAAACGTGGTTTCGTGCCGTAAAAACAAAAAGCGGTTTCGCTTTAAAAAACTAAAAAGCGGTTACGTTTTGTAAACAAAAAATTCGTATTTCAAACAGCGTAGGGAAAGCCTACGCTGTTTTGTTTTGCCGTTCTTGCTAAGTAAGGTACGTTCCGAACGCCGCAGTGGGTTATTTCGAAAGGCGGTGTGTTTGACAGATGAAAGGCGGTGTGTTTGCAAATGAAGTGCGGTGCGTTTGCAAATGAAGTGCAGTGTGTTTCGTCAATTAAGTATAGTGTGGTTAGTAGAGTAAAGGCAGTGTGTTTCGTCAATTAAGTGATGTGTGGTCGATAGATGAAAGGGGCGGTGCGTTTGCAAATGAAGTGCGGTGCGTTTGCAAATGAAGTGCGGTGTGGTGGGGCAATGAAGGCAGGCACCGTAGGGGGAAGGGGTTTTTCGGCTTCCCGTTAGGTTTTGCGCAAAAAAGCAGGGGGTTGTTTGCGTGAACAGCGGTTTTATGTGTCGTTTGCGTGTAAAACCGAAATTTACCTTTCCTCGGGAGCCTTACGGTTCGCGGGAGGAACTCACGTACCAATTGTCGTAAAGTTTTTTTAATTTTTCCGAAATCTCAATCCCTGCAATTTTTTCCACCGGTTCAAAAACAGGCGTTTCGGAGTGTTGCGGCGAGGCAGAATTCGGCGGAACGACTTTACTTTCCGTTACGTCGGTTACGTGCGGTTCGCCGCTTTCGTTGGCATGTAGCACTTCCTTTGCCAATTCGATGACGGTGGGGTTGGTGATGAGTTCCATCAGTGCCGCATTCTTTTCCTCGGGCGAAACGGTTTTGTCCGTCAGTTTCGAAACGGAGCCAAGGACGTCGAGGAGTTCCGGACGGGCAAGGAGTTGCCCGAGTTGATCCCAACTTTCCCCGCCGGTTTTCGGCTTTTGTGGTTTTAAGGCGTTCCAAGCAAAAACGCCGAGCAGTATCGGAAGCGGATTCATAAAAAAACCTCCGTCAATTTTTGATTTTCAAGTCAATATATTCTATGCGTGCATATATATAGAGTGTACGAAAAAGGAGATTTTTTATGGACGATTTCTGGAATTTTTATCAAAACAAACAAAATCGGCAAGCGGAAGGAGCGTCGAACACGACGCAACGCGCACAAACGGAGTTCCCGAAGGACACGAAAGGGCAAATGGACTACTTAAAACGTTTGGCGGGCTACTACAGCGAAGCGGGGGAATCAAAACTGACGGAGGATATTTTCGAAAACGTGCGGCAACAAAAGGAGCAGGGAAAACTCACCGATGCGGATATCAAAAATTTAGCAAAAAAGTTTTCGCCTTTGTTAAACGCCGAGCAAAAACGAAAACTCAACGAATTGGTTGCAAAATTAACGGAGGAACCGTTGTAAATGCGTACATCGGCACAAATGCGCATCTGTGCAAACTTCCGAAAAATTTGAAAACTTAAGGACGGATTTTTTCCGTCCTTTTTGGTATGCTTCGGTTGCGTTTTTTAACAAACGTCGTAAACGGCGTTAGTATTTTTCCGTTTTCGTTTTCAACTGTCGTTGACGTTTTTTTCTTTCGGAATGAGCGTTGACGGTTTTCCTTTCGGTAACGTCAGCGGACTTTTTGCCGTTTTCGTTTTCAACTGTCGTTGACGGTTTTCCTTTCGGTAACGTCAGCGGCATTTTTTTCTTTCGGTAACGACGTTAGTATTTTTCCGTTTTCCTTTCGTAACGGTCGTTGAGGATTTTTCTTTTTATTTTGTAACAGTCGATGACGGTTTTCTTTCGGTAACGACGTTAGTATTTTTCCGTTTTCGTTTTCAACTGTCGTTGGCGGTTTTTCTTTTCCTTTCGTAATGACGTCGGCTTCGTTTCGTTTCGGCAGGGCGTTGTTTTTTGCCTGACAAACCCTTTAAAAAACGCCGTTTCGGTTAGGCTTTTGCGATTTCGTTTACCGCGCGCAAAAACAAGTAGGCTTCCTCCTTTGTGTTGGTGCCGCTGACGCTTGCCCGCACCAATCCCGTGTGTTGCGTGTTTAGGTGCCGATGCACGAGCGGTGCACAATGTAGCCCGCTGCGTGTCGCAATCCCGTAGTTTTCGTTCAAAATGTCGGCAATTCGGTTCGAATCCAAATCCTCAAGCAAAAAGGAAACAATGCCCGTAAAGGTGTCGCGCACGGAGTAAACGGTGCAGCCGTCCACGGCTTTTAGCCCCTCGTAAAGGATTCGTTGAATTTCATTTTGCGTGGTTTGCAGTTTGCGATGATGCGTTGCCGTCCAGCGAATGGCACTGTCGAGCGCAAGGATGGCGGGCGTGTTTAGGGTGCCGCTTTCAAAGCATTCGGGGCTTTCCTCCGGTTGGTAAAGTAGGTCGGAGCGACTGCCCGTTCCGCCGTAAACAACAGGGCGCGGCTTTGCGTCGTCGGTAAAACAAAGGCACCCCGTTCCTTGCGGAGCGTGTAATCCTTTGTGCCCCGGAAAAGCAAGGAGATTGACGTGCATTTTTTCCATGTCGATTTGCGTGTAGCCGACGGATTGCGCCGCATCTACCAAAAACAGCAGGTTTTTTTCCTTGCAAACGGCACCGATTGCCGCAACGTCGTTGACGGCACCCGTCACGTTGGACGCATGCGAAAGCGCAACGAGATAGGTGTTTGGCTTTAAGGCGTCGTAAATTTGCTCCGCATGCACACAGCCGTCCGCTTGCGGCGAAAGGACGGTAAGTTCAATTTGCCCGTGCCGTTGCAATTCGTGTAGGGGGCGTAGCACGGAATTATGCTCGTTGCAACTGGTAATGACGTGCCCGTTTTTGCGCACCGTGCCGATGATGGCAAGGTTCAAGGCGTAAGTGCAGTTTTGCGTAAACACCACGTTGTCCTCGGAGGGGGCGTTTACCATTTGCTTCACGGTGTTGCGTGTTTTCCAAATTTTCAGCGTGGCTTCCAAGGCTTTTTTGTGTCCGCTTCGCCCGGGGTTGACGGAAAGGTTTTTCAGTACGTCCGTCATTGTGTCGATGACGACGGGCGGTTTGTAGCCGCCGGTAGCGGCGTTGTCGAAATAAATCAAAGTGCACCTCTTAACATTTTTGAATCGGATGTAATATAGTATATTAAGCGGGTTCGCCAATATGTAACGAGGTGCAAAAATGAACTATCTGATTGCCGTTTTTCGGTCGCGGAATCAAACCACAACGATGTTTCATCTTTGCTCGCGTAACGGAATTAACTGTGCCATTGTCAACACGCCGCGGGAGGCATACGTCGGTTGCGGCATAAGTTTAAAATTTCAGGAGGGGGATTTACCTAAAGTAAAAGCCCTCCTTCGTCAATTCGGGGCGAGTTCCTTTGCGGGGCTGTTTCGTGTCAGTGTGCGGGGCAAAAAAAGTTACGTGAGCCGAATTTAAAAAGCGGGATTCCCGCTTTTTTTCTTTCCGCGCGGTTTGGCTTTTTGCACTTACAAAGCGCGGTTTTTCGGCATTGACGAAAAATTTACTTGTTCTTTTCCTTGTTAAAAGGTAGACGGATGCGAAATTGGCGGTTAGGAATTGCAAGAACGGCAGTTTTAGTATATACTAATCGGTATGAAAGAGCGTACGCAAAAAATTATCGCGATTTTGTCCGAGGAGTTTCCGAATCCGAAATCCGAATTGCATTTTACAAGCCCGTTCGAACTGTTGGTTGCGGTGATTTTATCCGCACAATGTACGGACAAGCGCGTAAATCAGGTGACGGAAAAACTGTTTCAGGTTGCCAACACGCCGGAAAAAATGTTGGAACTTTCGGACGCCACGTTGGAACAACTCATTTATTCCTGCGGGTTTTACAAACACAAAGCGAAATTTTTAAAGCAGGCAAGTTACGACATCGTGCATAAATTTCACGGGCAAGTGCCGGAAACGGTGGAGGAACTTCGTACGCTGAGCGGCGTCGGTCGCAAAACGGCAAACGTCGTGTATGCGGTGTGGTTCGGCGGGCAGGCGATTGCGGTGGATACGCACGTGTTCCGCGTCAGCAACCGTTTGGGGTTGGCGCACGCAAAAAACGTGACGGAAACGGAAAAGCAACTGATGCAGGAAATCGATCGCGAACTTTGGTCGGATTGTCATCATTACATTTTGCTTCACGGCCGCTACGTTTGCAAATCGCAAAACCCGCATTGCAACGAATGCAAACTGACGGAGTATTGCGAATACTACCGCACGAAAAACGAGGAAAAGCATGTTTGAAATTAAAAAGAAAACGATTTTATCCGAAAATATATACGAATTTGTCATTCACGCGCCGAAAGTTGCGGCGGTGTGTTTGCC
>CAKPPA010000042.1 GCA_934177025.1 uncultured Clostridia bacterium | reverse complement strand
AATATATCCCCCGTAAAACCGACTTATCATACGAGATTTTTTCATAAAATTTCTTAAAAAAAGCGAGGACGCATTTCTGACGAAGGTGCGTCTTTGCTTTTTCTTTCGGGTTTTTGCCGTCGATTTTTCCCTAAAAATCCGCCCAAACGCACGTTTTTTGCGGGGAAAAGGGGTGGTTTAAAATCGAAAAAATCCATTCTGACTATCTTAAAAAGAAACGCTTGACATTTACTACAGATTCCTTTATAATAACTTCGCTATTGTCGGAATAAGAGGTGAGAGATTATGAAAAAAGGAATTCATCCGGAATATAAAGAAGTTACCGTAACTTGTGCTTGTGGCGCAACGTTCAAAACGGGCTCGACGAAAAAGGACGATGTGATTCGCGTGGAAATCTGCAATCAGTGCCATCCGTTCTTTACCGGAAAACAGAAACTGGTGGATGCCGGCGGACGTGTGGATAAATTCAAAAAAAGATACGGAATGTAAAACAAAGAGGGAGGGTACAGAAAGTTTCTGTACCCTTTTGTTTCTTTCGAAATTGGTAGGGAAAAATGAAAAGGACGAGTATCGGCGGTCAGGCGGTAATCGAAGGCGTGATGATGCGTGGTGCGGAATCCGTAGCCATTGCGGTGCGCGATGCAAACGGGCAAATTCGCCTTGACACGAAAAGACAAAAATTGAACAGGAACGGAGTCCGCAAAATCCCATTTGTGCGCGGGGTGTTTAACTTTTTCGATTCCATGGTTTTGGGTGTCCAAACCTTAACGAAAGCGGCGGAAGTTGTGGGCGACGAGGAGGAGTTGACGGAAAAGAAAAGCGAAACTTCCCTAAAGTTTTGGCTGGGATTTTCCGTGTTTTTAGGCATTGCCCTTTCCGTCGGGCTGTTTATTTTTTTGCCCAATTTGTTAACGGGCTGGGTGTTGCAGTTGTTTTCGGCGGATCTTTTGCCGATTTGGAAAAATCTGATCGAGGGCGGGTTTCGCCTGTTGATTTTCCTTACGTATTTGCTGTTGATTTCGCTGATGAAGGACATTCGCCGCACGTTTATGTACCACGGTGCGGAGCACAAAACCATTAATTGCTACGAAGCGGAGCGGGAACTTACGGTGGAAAACGTTCGGCAATGTACTACGTTTCACGACAGGTGCGGAACGTCCTTCCTGATTTTCGTCATGATTATTTCCATTTTGTTGTTTGCGCTCACGGGCTGGAGCGACAACGTGTGGATTCGTTTGGGCATTCGTTTGGCGTTACTGCCGGTCATCGCAGGGATTTCGTACGAAATTTTGAAGTTTTTGGCGGCGCATCCGGCGGGGATTTTCGCCCCGATGCGTTGGATGGGCAAAATGATGCAAAAAATCACAACGCGCGAGCCGGACGACGGCATGATCGAAGTGGCGATTGCCGCGTTTCAAGCCGTGCTGGAAATGGATGCGGATCCGTCGGTGCCGGAAAGGGATTTTCCGAAAGCCGTGCCGCTCAAGGAATGGAAGGAACTGCAAAACACACTGCTTTTGCAAAACGGTGTGGACGACGCCGCGGCGTTGGATTGGATTTTGTGCGACGTACTTCAAAAAAAGCGTAACGAATTAAAGGATAATTTAATGATTCCTTTTAACCTGCAACTCAAAGCGGAGGAAAAGGTAAATCGTTTGAAAACGGGCGAGCCGTTGCAGTACATCCTCGGCAATGCGGAGTTTTACGGCCGAACGTTCGAAGTGGAGCAAGGCGTACTGATTCCGCGGCCGGAAACGGAATTGTTAACGGAGCAGGCGTTAAAGCATTGTTCGAGCGAAACGCGTGCGTTGGATTTGTGTTGCGGCAGCGGTTGCATCGGAATCACGCTGTACCTTGAAAAAAAATGCAGCGTTTTAAGTGCCGACCTCAGCGACAAAGCGTTGGAAGTGACGGAACGCAACGCAAAACGCTTGCACGCAAAAATCGAAATCGTAAAGTCCGATCTTACGGCGGCGACGGAAGGCACGTTTGACCTTATCGTTTGCAATCCGCCTTACATCCCGACCAAGGACATTGACGGGTTGGAACGCAACGTAAAGGACTTTGAGCCGAAAATGGCGTTGGACGGCGGTGCGGACGGGCTGGATTTTTATCGAAAATTGGCGGAGCAAGTGCCAAGCAAACTGAACGACGGTGGCACGTTGTGTTTGGAAGTCGGTGAGGGGCAGGCACCGGAAGTTTGCCGTTTGTTGCAAAACTCGTTTGCGACGGAAATTAAAAAAGATTATCGGGGGATAGAGCGCATCGTAGTGGCTCGGAAGTAAAATCATGTTGTTGAAATTGAAAAATCTGAAAGATCGGTTTGATCGCCTCACGGAGGAAATTTCCAAGCCGGAAATCATTGCAAAGCAGGACGAATGGCAAAAACTCGTGAAGGAACGTTCCTCGTTGGAGCCGATTGCGGAAAAATATGCCGAGTACTCCGCCGCGGAGGAAAACTTGTCCAAAGCGGAAGAACTTTTGGAGCAGGAGCACGACCGCGAAATGCAGGAAATGGTGCGCGCGGAAATCGACGAGCTAAAGGAGCAACTTGCGCATTTGACGGAGGAATTAAAAATTTTGCTTTTGCCAAAGGATCCGAACGACGAAAAAAACGTTATTGTCGAAATTCGTGCCGGTGCCGGCGGCGAGGAAGCGGGCTTGTTCGGGGCGGAAGTCCAACGGATGTACTATCGCTATGCGGAGCGTCAGCATTGGAAAGTTGAGGAAACGGACATGAACGTGACGGAACTCGGCGGGGTGAAGGAAGTGACGTTCCTCATTGTCGGCAAAGGTGCCTACAGCAAACTGAAGTACGAAAGCGGCGTGCATCGTGTGCAACGCGTGCCGGAAACGGAGTCGCAAGGCAGGGTGCATACTTCCACCATTACGGTAGCGGTGTTGCCGGAAGTGGAGGACGTGGAAATCGAAATCGACGAAAAGGATTTAAAAGTCGACACCTACCGCAGTAGCGGTGCCGGCGGCCAGCACGTCAACAAAACGGAAAGTGCCATTCGCATCACGCACTTGCCGACGGGGCTTGTCGTGGCGTGTCAGGACGAGCGCAGCCAAATCAAAAACAGGGAAAAGGCAATGAAAACGCTCAAAAGCAAACTGTACGATTTGTACCGTTCGCAGCAGGATAAGGAGTATGCGGAAACCCGTAAAACGCAAATCGGCACGGGCGATCGCAGCGAACGCATTCGGACGTACAACTTCCCGCAGGGTAGGGTAACGGATCATCGCATCGGCTTAACGTTGTACTCCTTGGAAAGTTTTATGGACGGCGATTTGGACGAAATGATTGAAGCCTTGCGGATTGCGGATCAAACGGCAAAATTGCAAGGGCAGGACGACGAAGATTAATTTTAAATCAATTTTTCACTGATGTGAAAGAATCCTTTTTTAAGGATTCTTTTTTTGTTTTTTGCGCCCGCAAATCGTGTTACGGCAGGAAACGCAACAAAACGCAAGGAACGCCGAAAAAATTTTGTTTTTTGGGATTTTTGGCGTCGCAACGTGCCGTTTTTTGAAAAAAACGAAAAGAAAATCACCTTTTTTTGTCAGAATTTGACAAAAGCAAAAAAAAGAATTATGATACTGATTAGAAAAAATCGGAGGTTGTTTATGGGACAATTACTGCTGTTTTTGGATAAAGCACAAGCGCAAATTATCAATTACGTTCTGTTGGGCGTTTTGGTGGTAGCGGCAATCGCAATCGTGATTTCGCTCATCGTAAACGGCAAAAAAAAGGCGGCGGAACGTCGTGCACAAGAGGATTCTGAAATGACGCAGGAAGCGGAATCGGCGGACGAAGTGCCGTCGGAGGAACCTGCGGCAGCGGAACAGGAAGTACCTACCGAACCTACCGAAGACGCTTCGGAAAAAGTCGTTTCGGAACCTACGGAAGTAGCGGCGGAAAACGAGGAAAAGGCGGTTGAAGCACAACCTACGGAACAGGCTGCTTCGGAGGAAACGGCAGCCGCAACTGCGGACGAAACGAAACGGAAGGAAGCCGTGCGCTACAACGTCAGTTACGACAAGGAAACCAAAACTTGGGTAGTGAAAAAAACCGGTAACGAACGCGTTACCCGCCGTGTAAAAACAAAGGAAGAAGCCGTTGAAATTGCAAAAAAACTGAGCGAAAGTCAGGACGTTGCACTTTCCGTACGGAAAAAGGACGGTAAGTTCCAAAAAAACAAAAACATTTAAGCGTAAAAAGTTTACAAATGCGTCGGTAACGGAACGCCCGAACAAAAAGGCGTTGGCGTGGTACAAAACGGTTCGGCAAAATGCTCGAAACGCTTTGTAAAAAACAAAAGGAATGGAAAAGTCCGCTTTTTGAGCGGGCTTTTTTGTTGCCTTTTTTGCGGAAAGAGACGCTTTCTTTCCTTGTGACAAAATCGGCAAAAGTTTGCGTTCAAGCGTAAGGTTTTTACGTTCGTTTTCCCGAAAGGCAAGCATTCCCGTTCGGTTCGGTCAAAATTTTAAAGAGAGGGGAAACGTGCAACTTTTCGAAAGGTTTTGTCCCCTTTTGTTAAAATCGGTTGCGGTGCATTCCCGAGCAGAGGCAGGGGAACGAACGAATTTTTTCGGAAAGGAATAGGATAAAAAAGGGAGGGGCTTGTTTTGCGTGCCGCTGTTTTTTTACAAACGTTTCTTTTAACCTTGTCGCTTTCCCTCGATTCGCTGGTTGCCGGCTTTTCCTACGGGGCATCGAAAATAAAAATTCCCTTGCGTTCGGCGGGGATTATTTCGGCGGTATGTGCCGCTACGTTGGGGCTAAGCGTGCTACTGGGGCAA
The DNA here is from genome assembly GCA_934177025.1 of uncultured Clostridia bacterium. Classification (GTDB taxonomy): domain Bacteria; phylum Bacillota; class Clostridia; order Christensenellales; family CAG-314; genus CAKPPA01. The sequence continues at coordinate 3,270 of CAKPPA010000042.1, read as the reverse complement.
ACCCTCCTGCCCTTTGTTGCGGCGGATACCGCAAACTACCTGTCCTTTGCGCTGTTGTGCCTCATCGGCGTGGGGAAGTTGTGCGGCTACTTTTTCAAAAAGCACCGAAGCGCAGGCGAAAAAATCACGTGCATCGAATTTCGGTTGTTCGACGTGCGCTTTTTACTTACCGTCGCACGCGATCACACGGAGGCGGATCGCAATCGGGATCGCGTGCTTAGTGCCAAGGAATCACTGTCCTTAGCCTTGGCACTTTCGGCGGACGGCATTGCCGTCGGGGTGCTGTCCTCCGCCGAAACGTCCTTGCCGCTCCTCAGCGGTTTTACGCTTTTTTTCAACCTGCTGTTTTTGTGGTTGGGCGGTAAAGTCGGCAACCGCATTGCAAAAAAAATCAAGCCGGACCTTTCGTGGTTAAGCGGCTTGATGCTTTTGGTGCTTGCGGCAATGAAATTAATGTAGCGGCACCGTTTTATTTTTTGCGTTTCTCTTCCTTTTTGGAATTCTCCTTTTTCTTTTCGTGTTCCTTTTTTTCGAGCTCTCTTTTTTCGAGTTCCTTTTTCGCGGCCTCGTCCTTTTCCTTTTGCACATACAAAGCAATCACTTTTTTTGCGTAAATTTTGTTGGCAATGGAAATTGCGGCGTGTAGAAGCCCGTCGTCGATGCCTTTGGTTTGCCCTCTTTCGCCGGCGTATCCGTCGCGGCAGCAATTTTTCAGTTGAAATTCGATTTCGTCGCGAAACTGCGCATAGGCTTCCATAACGTCGGCCTTTTCGGTTTGGTGCAAAATCAAGGTTTTAATTTCGTCCAAGGAAAGGATTTGCTTTAAAATAAACACGGTTACAATGTACATCAAATGCCGACGGGAGTATTTTTTGCCGTTCGGTGGCGGAATGAGGCCTTTTTTGACGTAATTGTTAATCATGGACGCAGTAATCACGTTTTCCTCGTCGTCCGAGGAAAAAATTTCCACAAACGGTTTTAAATACGCAATTACCTGATCCATATATAGTTCAATGGTCGGAATATCCTCCACCCGCGGCAGGTGATAGTCCAACAAAATTTTTTCGTAGGTTTGCAATTCGTCCGAAATGTTCATCATACGATAACCCCTTATTTTTGGTTTCTGAATCAATTATAACATTTTTTTTAAAAAACGGCAAATCATTTCGAAACAGTTGACATATTTTTTGATATACTGTAAAATAGTTTCGAAAACTAGATAATGTGATATTTGGAAATATCTTTTGAGGCAACCATGAAATTTCAAATCATAGCAGACAGCGCAAGCGATTTACAAAACGACTATCTTTCGGGGCATTCCGTCGGGTTTCAAGTAATCCCGATGACGATACGTGTCGGCTCGCAGGAGTTTTTGGACGACGAAACCTTGCAAACCGAGGAAATGTTGCGGCAACTGCATTCCCGCAGGGAAAAATCCGCCACGGCATGCCCGCCGCCCGAGGCTTTCGAACAGGAGTTTCAAAAGGCGGACTACACGTTTGTCGTAACGCTGACGCAAAAACTTTCCGGCACGTTCAACAGCGCGCGTGTTGCGGCGCAAAATCACCCCAACGTGTTTGTGGTAGATTCCAAAGCCGTGTCCGGCGTGGAAATTTTGCTTGTCGACAAACTAACGGAACTTATCGAACAGGGGTTGTCGTTTGAGGAAATTTGCCGCAAAATTACGGAATATCGCGATCAATGCTCGTTGTACTTTATTTTGCACAAGTTCGACAACCTCATTGCCAACGGTCGCATGAGTCGTGTGGCAGGGCTGGTGGCAAAAACGCTTATCATTCGCCCGCTGTGCGTTGCGGAGGACGGCGAAATCAAAGTTCTTGAAAAAGTCGTGGGCGTGTCGCGCGTGTATAAAAAGTTACTGTTAAAGTTTGCGGAACTAACCGTTCCGGAGGAGCGGCGCGTCATCATTTCGCACTGCAACGCACCGGACGAAGCCAAGGAATTTCAAAAAGCCTTGGCGGAAACGGCAAAATTCAAGGAAATCCGCATTTTGCCGATGCGCGGGTTGTGTTCGTACTACGCATTGGAAAAAGGAATGATTTTTTGTTTTGACTAAAAGGAGGGGCAAATGAAAAAAATCAGTTTATTCGGCGATTCGCTGTTACGCGGCGTTATTTTAGATGAAAACAAAGCATACCGCTACTCCAAAAGCATCGATTGGCAAAACATCGAAAAACAGCTTCGTTGCGAGTTGGACAATCGCTCCCGCATGGGCTGCACCATCGGCAAGGGGGAAGCGATGCTGCAAACGTATTTACAAAAAACGGAGCCGGACGTCGTCGTGCTGGAGTACGGCGGAAACGATTGCGATTTCGATTGGGCGGACGTTGCGGAGCGTCCTTTGGAAGCGCATTTGCCGTTTACGGAAATCACGGCGTTTTGCAACAAATTGGAGGAAATGATTACCCTCCTCGAAAGCAAAGGCATCCGCCCGATTTTGATGACTTTGCCCCCGATTAATGCGGAAAAATACCTGAATTGGATTACGCGCGACGGCAAGGATCGCAACGGAATTATGGAGTTTTTGGGCGACGTGGAGCGGATTTATCGGTTTCAGGAGCGGTACTCCAACGCGATTGAAAAAATCGCTCACAAACGCAACGTGGAGTTGGTGGACGTGCGCGACGCCTTTTTGGATCAGCGCGATTACGTGCAGTTGATGTGCGAGGATGGCATTCATCCGAACCCGAAAGGACAGGAACTGATTGTCGGCGCATTTTTGCAACACTTCGGCGCACGTGCCGTCGGCGTTTAAAGTAAGGGACAGCAGCATCGGTTTTCGGTGCTGCTTTTTTTGTTTTTAGAACTTTACCGTAAGGGTGTCGTTTCCTAGCATATCGCATAAGTGTTTTTTGTTTTTAGAACTTTGCAGTAAGTGCGTCGTTTCCTTACGTTTTAAACAAACCCCGTTTTTTGTTTGAAGTACTTTCGCTTCGAGAGCGGCGTTCCCTTACGTTTTACACAAGTGGTTTTACTTTCAGCACTTTTCCCGTGAGCGTCGTTTCCTTACGTTTTAAACAACATTGTTTTTTGGGTTTTCAGTACTTTCGCTGTAAGAACAGCGTTTCCTTACGTTTTGCAAAAATGGTTTTTCGGTAATTTTTGTCCTTCGCAAAATTTTTACGAATTGACAAAAATCTTTCGCTTTGGTATGCTTAAAAAAAGGGGAAACTATGAGCACAGTCAGACAGCCGCAGCAGGAGCGTTCCTTGCGGAAAAAGGAAAAAATCATTGAGTCCGGCTTAAAGT
>CAKPPA010000041.1 GCA_934177025.1 uncultured Clostridia bacterium | reverse complement strand
GTGCATAGGTTGCCTTGATTTGATTTAACACTTTTTCCCGCGCGGCGTAGTCCTCCGGCAGGATATCCCTCATCCCTTTTGCGGGCGTTTTGTTAAGCATAATTTCTCCTTTCCGTTTTGTTTTTTCAGTCTATCATATTTGCATTACAGTGTCAATTCGCGCCCTTTTGCCTTGCGAATCGCCTACCGTAACGCAACGTTGTTACTTTTGAAAAAAGGCGAGCGTGCGCCGCCTTCCCCCTAACCTACCTGTGATTACAAATGCGGGAAAACGAAGCGCGCGTCGGTTTTGCAAAATTTTTCCGCCTCCGCTTTTTTTGCTTCGTAACCGCTTTTGCCCATGAAGGCGTAAGTGATGTTTTTGCCTTCCTCCACCCCGGGTTGGTCGAACGCATTGACGTTGAAAAACGCCCCCAAATACGCCGTTTGCATTTGCCACAAATAAATTAACTGCCCGATGCAAAAGGCGTCGATACGAGGAAGCACAATGGTGTAGTTCGGTCGGTTTTGCTGCGTTAACGCAATGCGCGTGCCGTTGAGTTCGCTTTGCAAAAGTTCGTTAAACGTGTGCCCTTGCAAAAAGCCCGCATCCGTAGCGTCGGAAATTTTCAGCGTGTGATCGAACGCACCGACTTCGAGGAACGCCACGAGTTTATCCGCAGGGCCTTCCATGTACAGTTGCAGTTGGCTGTGCTGATCCGTTACGCCGACGGATTTAATCGGGGTTTGACCGCAACACACTTCCTTGCCGTCGTTGTCGAACCGCTTGCCGATACTTTCCGCCAACAGTTGGGCAAAATAATCGGAAAAATACTTCAGCCGATTGGCATACGGCATGACTACCGCCATCGATTTGCCCTGTTGATACTCCGCCCAATGCGCATATGCCGCCCACAATGCGGGGTTTTCCGCCGCGGAGGAGCAAACCTCCTGCATTTTTTTTGCACCGTTCCTTAATTGCTTTGCGTCGATGCCCAGCACCAATGCGGGGAACATCCCCACTGCCGTAAAAATGCTGAACCTGCCGCCGACGCCTTTCGGCATGAGAAAACACGTGTTTCCGTCGGTTTCCGCCATGCGTTGCAACTGCGAGCCTTCCTCCGTGATGACGTAAACGTGCTTTTTCGCCGCTAACCCGCGCCGCATCAATTCCGCACGCACCCATGCAAACTGCGCAGCCGTTTCCGACGTGGAGCCGCTTTTGGAAATTACGCAAAATGCGGTGGTTTCCCAACACAGCGTTTCGCCGAGATCGTGCAACTGATCCGGCTCCACGTTGTCCATCACGTAAATTTTCGGACCTTGCCGCTTTTCCCTCGGTAGTTCGTTGTGATACGTCGGTAAAAACGCATACGCCAACGCCGACGTCCCCAAGGCGGAGCCGCCGATACCCAAAACGACCAAGGCGTCGAAGGAATTTCGAAGCGTTTCGGCGTGGGAACACATGGAATCCCAATCGCACAAACGATCCAATTCCGTCCAAAACATCATTCCCTTGCCGCACCCTGCCGCAACCTTTTGAAAAACGGATTCGCGAAGCGTCCGATCCCGTACGACGGCACCCTCCGAAAGCGCACCCGTGGCAAAAAGATTCGACATATCTATTTGAACAATTTCCATTGTTTCCCCCGAAGTATTTTTGTTTATTATAGCATACGGTGTGGAAAATTACTATCTTTTCCGTAAATTTAAAGCGGCTTTCCCTGTAGAAATCCGCTTTGTTTTCGATAGATTCTGATTGCTTTTTCGACGTGTTTCGTAGCGGTGCCGTAACGGCGTTTTCGCTCACTTACCGCGTAAGGGCATCAATACCCGACCGCAATCGACAAAAGAGGTGGAACATTTTCAGCGCACACGCCTTTCGGCAAAACTCCTCGCCGAAACCTAGTTTTTTGCCGAAAATGAGTTACTTTACTTCGTAACCTTGCTGCACGATGGCGTCCTTTAGTTCGGATTCCGTCACTTGATGCGGATCGAACGTGACTTCCACACGATGTTCCAAATGATTTGCCTTACATTCCGTAACGCCGTTTAACCCCTTAAGTGCCGTTTCCACACGGTTTTCGCAGTGCGGGCACATCATTCCTTCCACGTGAAGCGAAATTTTTTCCATAGTCCTCTCCTTTGGCGGAAAAGCCTCCGCCGCTTTAATTTCGTTGTCGATGACAAGTTTTGTCGCCGGTTTTTCCTCGGTACTTTTTGCCGATGGTACTTTCGTTTTTGCGGATTTTTTCCTTGCCGTGCCTGCGGTTGCCGTGCGATCGCGGAACAAATTCAGGCGCAATGCGTTACTGACCACGCACACCGACGACAACGTCATTGCCGCTGCCGCAATCATCGGATTTAACAAAAGCCCTGCTCCCGCAAACACACCGCATGCCACGGGAATGCCGATGCAGTTGTAAAAAAACGCCCAAAACAGGTTTTGCTTGACGACACGCATGGTTTGGCGGCTTAAACGCACCGCCGTCAGCACCGAATGCAATCGTTGCGACGTGATGACGATATCTGCCGCCTCGATGGCAACGTCCGTACCGTTACTGACGGCAATGCCCGTGTTTGCCGTAACAAGCGCAGGAGCATCGTTCACCCCGTCGCCCACCATGGTAACGTTGCCGTCCCTTTTTAATTCCTCTACTTGAATTGCCTTTTGCTCCGGCAACACTTCGGCAATGACGTTAGCAATCCCTGCGGTTTCGGCAACACGGCAAACGGCTGCACGATTGTCGCCGCTTAAAAGATACGTTTCGATGCCCAAGGCACGGAACGCTTCCATCGTTTCCTTCGCATCCGCCTTAAGCGTGTCCGTCAGGGCGAGTCGTAGGACGGGGGTGCCGTCCACCTCCGCCGTAACAAGCGTAAATCCGTCGTCGTTCCGTAGTTGCGCTCCCGTCGGTTTCCCGACACGCACGGTTTTTCCGTTTACGACGGAAATCAGCCCGAAGCCATCGAGAATTTCCGTTTTTTGCGGTTCTGCCAGCGTAACGCCCTGTTCGCGTGCGTAAGCGACAATGGCTTTTGCCAACGGATGCACGGAATGAAGTTCGGCACTACCGACGTAAAACAAGGCTTCGTTTGCCGAAAGCGTACCTAAAACTTCCGTTTTTTGCACACGAACGTTGCCGGTTGTGATGGTTCCCGTTTTGTCGAACACGATGCGATTCGTTTTGCTTAGCGTTTGTAGTGCCGCGGCACTTTTAAACAAAATGCCCTGTTCCGCGCCCTTTCCTGCCCCAGCAATGATTGCAGTCGGCGTTGCTAGTCCCAAAGCGCACGGACAAGCCACCACTAGAACAGATACGAAAATGTTGACGGCAAAAGCAAAGTCCTTTTGAATCAGCATCCAAACCGCAAACGCCAAAAGAGCAATGCCGATGACAACCGGCGTAAAAATCCCCGCAATTCGATCCGCCAATTTTGCAATGGGGGCTTTTGAGCCTTGGGCATTTTCCACCATGCGGATGATTTCGGAAAGCGTGGTTTCGCTGCCGATCCGTTCCGCTCGATATTTCGCCACGGACGAAAGGTTGACGGTGCCGGCAAACACTTTGTCCCCCAACGCCTTTTCCACGGGAATGCTTTCGCCCGTTAGCATGGATTCGTCCACCGACGCATGCCCCGAAAGAATCGTGCCGTCCACCGCTACGCGTTCGCCTGCTTTTAGCACCAACACGTCACCGACGCGGATTTCTTCCACGGGGAGAATTTTTTCGCCTTGCTCCGTCCAGAGCGTTGCCGTTTTTGCCGTCATCCCCAACAGTTTTTGCACGGCTTCGCCCGTTTTGCCGAGCGAACGTGCTTCCAAAAATTTTCCGAGTAAAATTAAGGCAAGGATGACCGCAACGGACTCGAAGTACAACGAATGGACAAAATGCGTTTCCCCCTGAAACACTCGCACGGAGGCGTACACGCTGTACAAAAAGGAACAGGTTGTGCTGACCGCCACCAGTGAATCCATATTCGGTTTTTTGCGAATGAGGTTGCGAAACCCGACGGTGTAAAACCGATAGCCTACCGCAACAACGGGAAGCGTTAATAGCATTTGCGTGACAACGTAAAGTTGCGGCGTTTTTTCGGGCGAAATTAATGCAGGTAACCCCAGCATCGGCCCCATGGAAACGTACAGCAACACGGCGGCAAAGGTCAAAGCCACAAGGAGTTTCCTTTTGTAAGCACTTTTTTCCTTTTGGTTGGTGACGTCGCTCCCCTTCCGATACGGCCGAATGCGATAGCCCTCGGCGGTAACCGCTTTTAGCACGTTGCGGTTGACTTCCTCGGGGTTTGCGCCTTGTTCCAGCGTGACGTAGGCTTTTTTGGACACCAAATTGACCGTAACGTCCTTTACGCCTTTTACGCTCCGAATCGCTTTTTCGTTGACACCGACACAAACGGCGCACGTCATATTTTCGATTTCAAAAATCTCTTTGTTTTCCTTTTCCATTTTTTGATTTTCCTCAAAAAGGAGTAGCCCTTTCCTTTTTTTGTAGCCAAACCCCTTTCATTACGGCAAAAAAGCACGCCGTTTCCGACGTGCTTGTGTATGCAACTTAAAAATTATCCTGATGCACTTCGAAGTACGATTGCGGATGATTGCAAGTTTGGCAAACTTCCGGCGGTTTTTTGCCGAAATAGCGATGTCCGCAGTTGCGGCATTCCCAAACAACCGCTTCCTCCTTTTCGAACACCTTGCCGATTTTGATGTTTTCCGCAAGTTTACGATACCGCGCTTCGTGGTTTTCCTCGATATCTGCCACCAAACGCATTTTTTGTGCGATTTCGTGGAAGCCTTCCTCGTCCGCAACTTTTGCCATTTCCTTGTACATAATCGTCCATTCGTGACGTTCGCCGGCAGCAGCATCCAGCAGGTTTTCGTACGTGGAGCCGATGCCGTGGAACAGTTTGAACCACATTTTTGCGTGTTCTTTTTCGTTATCCGCCGTTTTGGTAAAAATTTCCGCAATTTGCTCCATGCCGTCCTTTTTTGCCTGCGAAGCGTAATACGTATATTTGTTGCGTGCCTGACTTTCGCCCGCAAATGCATCCATCAAGTTCTTTTCCGTTTTCGATCCTTTCAGTTCCATTTTACTCCCTCCTAAATGATAACTGTTATTAGTTATGTAAAAATTTTAAACCTTTTTTTTGCTTCTGTCAATAGGTTTTTAAAAAATAATCCGAAAACCGCTTTTCAACGCAAAACCGCTCCGAAAAACTACTTCCCGACGCAAAACCGCTCCGAACAAACAGCACCCAAACCGCAAGCAACCGCTTTCCAACAAAATTTACGTTTTAAATCCCCTTTCAAAAAAACCGCAACCATCTATTGTGACACGACAAAAGGGCAACGACGTTTTAAGGTCGGGTGCAAAAAACGTACCGACGGATTTTGTCGGTACGTAAAATGACGTTACGATTCCTCCGCACAAGCGGGTGCTTCGACCACCTCGTCCGCCGATGCGGCAGGGTTGGTTTCGTTGCAATAAATTTGTTCCAACCTTTCCCACACCAAGTCGCGATTGCGCTTTTCCGGAACGGAAACGGGAATGACGTTTTTTTCGCCCAAACAAAACGTGTTGGCAATGGAACGCACCCGCAACGGAATTTCGTAGCGTTTGAGCTTGTCGGCTTTCGTGGCGATGACGGTAAACGGAAGGTTGCGCTCCGTTAAAAACCGAAACATCGTTTTATCGTCCGCCGTCGGTTCGTGGCGCAAATCCACCAAAAACAGCACGTGACGCAACATCGGTTCCTCCCGAAAATACGTTTCCATTAAGGACGCCCACATTTTTTTTTCCTGAAAGGAAACTTTTGCGTAGCCGTACCCCGGTAAATCGGTGAGAATGACGGAATCGCCGAACAAAAAATAATTGATTAAACGCGTCCGCCCCGGGTCCTTGGACGTGCGTGCCAGTTTGCCGTCCCCCGCTAAAAAATTCAAAAACGAACTTTTGCCGACGTTCGACTTGCCTACCACGGCAATTTGGATTTTTTCCGAAGTTAAAAAGCCCGCTCGATTTGCCGCAGAGGACAAAAACACCGCCGTTTTTTTCATTTAGTCCACCAATGCGTTGCGGAACACTTCCGAAACGTCCTTGACGTCGATAAATTCCATTTGCTTGCGAATTTCGTCCGGAATTTCCACAAGATCCTTTTTGTTTTCGTGCGGCAAAATGACTTTGCGAATGCCGACACGGTACGCAGCCAAAACTTTTTCCTTTAAGCCGCCGATCGGCAGGACTTTCCCGCGAAGGGTAATTTCCCCCGTCATTGCCACTTGTTTACTGACTTTTTTGTTGCTGAATGCCGATGCGATTGCCGTTGCTAAGGTAATGCCCGCACTCGGGCCGTCCTTCGGAATGGCACCTTCCGGAATGTGAATGTGAATGTCCGTTTTTGCAAAGACTTCCGGCGAAATGCCCAATTCCGCCGCACGCGCATGCACGCAACTGATGGCGGTGCGCGCCGATTCCTTCATCACGTCGCCCAACTGACCGGTAAGGAGCACTTCCCCCTTGCCTTGGAACAATGCAACGTCCACCGTGAGTGTGGTGCCGCCGACTGCCGTCCATGCCAGCCCGATGACGGATCCGACTTCGTCCACCGAATTGACGACATCGTCCGTAAATTTTGCAACGCCCAAAAACTCCTCCAAATTTTTCGGAGTTACGGCAATTTCCTTTTCGCCCTTTTCCAAAATGCGCAATGCTGCCTTTCGACAGATTTGTGCGATTTCGCGTTCCAACGAGCGCACGCCCGATTCGCGCGTGTAGCCGTTGACGGTGTCGCGCAGAGCCATTTCGCTGATTTTTAAATCCGCTTCCTTCAAGCCGTTTTGCTTGAGTTGTTTCGGCAACAGGAATTTTTCCGCAATTTGGATTTTTTCCTCCTCCGTGTAGCCGGAAAGTTCGATGATTTCCATACGGTCGAGTAGCGGAGCGGGAATGCTGTCCACCGTGTTTGCGGTAGCGACAAACAGCACTTTTGACAAGTCGTACGGGACTTCCAAGTAGTTATCCACAAACGCGTTGTTTTGCTCCGGATCCAACACCTCGAGCATTGCGCTTGCGGGATCGCCGCGGTAATCGCTTGCCATTTTGTCGATTTCGTCCAGCAAAAAGACCGGATTTTTGCAACCGACTTGTTTGATATGATAAATGATGCGCCCCGGAATTGCGCCGACGTAAGTGCGGCGATGTCCGCGGATTTCCGCTTCGTCACGAATGCCGCCGAGGCTCATACGCACGTAGCGGCGATTCAAGGCTTTGGCAATGGATTTGACAATGGAAGTTTTGCCTACCCCCGGAGGGCCGACAAAGCACAAAATCGGGGCTTTTAAGTTGCCGGACATTTGCATGACGGCAAGATACTCCAAAATGCGTTCCTTGATTTTTTCCAATCCGAAATGCTCCGCTTCCAAAATTTCGCGGGCTTTTTTGAGATCCTTGTTGTCCTTGGTTTCAAAATTCCACTTTAAGTCCGTCAGCGTTTCCACATAGCTGCGAATAACCGTGGCGTCGGGCCCTAGTCCTCGTTGATGGCGCGGATTTGTTCCCTTAAGTAAAACTCCTTTTGATTTTTGTCCACCTGCGATTGCACGCGATTGGAAATGCGCTTGTCGAGTTTGGCAATTTGAATTTCGCTCGCCAAAATGACGCAAAGTTCCTCCAAACGCTTTTCCGTATCCGCAATTTCAAGTAATTCCTGCTTTTTTTGGTCGTTGTACACTACGTGATGTACCAACGTGTCGATAAATTCGTTCGGTTCGTAAATTTCCGCCGCCTGCGCTACCGTTTCCTTGGAAACTTTGCCGCCGTTTAAGGCGTATTCCGAAAAAAGTTCCCTTGCTTTGCGTAACAACGCCTCGCTTAACACCGTGTCGGCATTGTGAAGGGAAAGCGGCTCGTAATCGACGGTGAGCATTTCGTCGTCATCCTGCACGTCGTTTAACCGCACGCGCGTTAACCCGCGCAAAAGTACCCGAACGTTGTCGTTCGGCATTTTTAAAATTTGTTTAATGCGCACAAATGTGCCGACGTCGTACAAATCGGACTTCGTCGGATTCATTGTGTTGATGCTTTTTTGCATGACGACGACCAAAGGCAAATCCCCTTTTGCCGCAAAATTCAATGCTTTTAACGATTTTGCCCTGCCGACGTCCACCGTTGCCGTTTGCCCCGGAAACACCGTGATGCCTCGTAAGGCAATGAGCGGTGCCCTGCCTGCGGACGGAGTTGTCATTTCCTTGTTTTTGTTTTCCATAGTTCTCCCAACTAATGACCATTAATAGT
>CAKPPA010000040.1 GCA_934177025.1 uncultured Clostridia bacterium | reverse complement strand
GAAAACACGTGCCTGTTTACATCACGGAAGATATGGTTGGTTTGAAATTAGGCGAATTTGCCCCGACCAGAACGTTTAAAGGACATGCCGGCGGAAAAACCACCGCAGCGAAATAGAGGAGGAAATCATGGCTACAAGAAGTAAAATGAAATCCGGCAAAAGAGCCGCCGAAAGAGATCCGCGGCCGTATGCCGTAGCAAAATACATCCGCATTTCCCCTTCGAAAGTAGGTGTTGTGTTGGATTTGATTCGCGGCAAAGGCTACATGGAAGCGTTGGCAATTTTGGAAAACACGCCGAAAGCAGCAAGCCTTCCGGTGAAAAAAGTGTTGAATTCCGCAGCGGCAAATGCCGAAGTAAACAAAGGCATGTCGAAGGATACGTTGTTCGTTGCTGAGTGCTACGCCGATCAGGGTCCGACGTTGAAACGCGTGATGCCACGCGCACAAGGACGGGCTTACAGAATTTTAAAACGCACGAGCCACATTACGGTGGTTTTGGACGCGGCGAAGTAAGGAGGGCACTATGGGACAAAAAGTAAATCCGCACGGGATGAGAGTCGGCATTATCAAAGGTTGGAATTCCCAATGGTTTGCCAACAAGGATAGTTTTGCCAAATTGTTGAAGGAGGATCGCACGATTCGCGACTTCCTGAAAAAGAAATATTACGCAGCGGCAATCTCTTCGATTGTGATTGAACGCAGCGAAGGAAAAGTTGTCATCGGAATCAACACCAGCCGTCCGGGCGTTTTGATCGGCAAAGGCGGCGCCGGTGTGGAAGTGATGAAAAAAGAAGTGGAAAAACTCGTGGATGGCAAACAGGTTGTGCTGAACATCCTCGAAGTGAAAAAACCGGATATGGATGCGCAACTCGTAGCGGAAGGAATTGCCGCTCAGTTGGAAAAACGTATTTCCTTCCGTAGAGCAATGCGCCAAGCAATGGGCAGAGCAATGCGCGCGGGTGCAAAGGGAATTAAAACTGCCGTTGCCGGCCGTTTGGACGGAGCGGAAATCGCGAGAAGCGAACATTACCACGAAGGATCCATTCCTCTGCACACGTTGCGTGCGGACATCGACTACGGTTTTGCGGAAGCACACACCACGTTCGGTGTTATCGGCGTAAAAGTTTGGATCTACAAAGGGGAAGTTCTCGCGAGGGCCAAAACGGAAGGAGGACAAGCAAATGTTAATGCCTAAAAGAGTAAAAAGACGCCGTCAGTTCAGAGGGCGTATGAAAGGCGAAGCACATAAAGGCAACAAGCTCGCTTACGGCGAATACGGTTTGCAAGCATTGGAATGTGCATGGGTAACCAGCAACCAAATCGAAGCGGCGCGTGTCGCGATGACGCGTTTCATCAAACGTGGCGGTAACGTTTGGGTTGACATTTTCCCTCACAAACCGGTAACGAAAAAACCGGCGGAAACCCGCATGGGCTCCGGTAAAGGTTCTCCGGAGTACTGGGTAGCAGTGGTAAAACAGGGTAGAGTCATGTTCGAAATGGCAGGTATCCCGGAGGAAACGGCAAGGGAAGCGCTGCGGCTTGCCAGCCACAAACTGCCGGTAAAATGCAAATTCATTAAGAAAGAAACGGCAGCGAAAGAATCAGCAGAAGGCGGTGAAGGTTGATGAAAGCAAAAGTTATTCACGAAATGACCAATGAAGAATTAGTGGCGAAACTGGAAGAACTGAAAAAGGAATTGTTCAACCTTCGGATGAGTCACGCGACAAATCAGTTGACGAATCCTTTGTCTATCAACGCGTGCAAAAAAGATATCGCAAGGGTGAAAACCGTTTTGCGCGAACGTGAGCTGAACGTCGCTCACGGGAAAAAGGCATAAGGAGCGTAACGAATTATGGAAAGAAATTTAAGAAAAGAAAGAGTCGGCATTGTTGTGTCCGACAAAATGGATAAAACGATCACCGTAGCGGTTGTGGAAAAATTCAAACACCCGCTTTACAAAAAGACCGTATCCAAAACGAAAAAATTCAAAGCGCACGATGAACAAAATGCTTGTGGCATTGGCGATAAAGTTCGGATCGCCGAAACCAGAAAACTCAGTAAAACCAAAAACTGGAGACTGGTGGAAATCATCGAAAAGGCGAAATAATTTAAGGAGAGAAGACTTATGATACAACCTCAAACTAGATTAAAGGCAGCCGACAATTCGGGTGCGAAAGAATTAATGTGTATCAAAGTGCTTGGCGGTTCTTTCAGAAAAACCGGTAATATCGGCGATGTGATCGTTGCCAGCGTAAAAAGCGCATCTACCGGCGGACTTGTGAAAAAAGGAGACGTTGTGAAGGCCGTAATCGTAAGAACGACCTCCGGCGTAGGCCGCAAGGACGGAACGCACATTCGTTTCGACGACAATGCCGCTGTGATTATCGATAACCAAAAACAACCGAAAGGCACTCGTATTTTTGGGCCGATTGCTCGCGAATTGAGAGAAAAAGACTATATGCGTATTATCTCTCTCGCTCCGGAAGTTTTGTAAGGAGAGTACGTGATGAGTAAAATGAATATTAAAAAAGGCGACACGGTAAAAGTGTTGGTCGGCGACGAAAAGGAAAAAGGACAGCAAGGGAAAGTCGTCGTGGCAATGCCTTCCGAAAACAAAGTTGTCGTGGAAAACCTGAACATGGTGAAACGCCACACGAAACCGCGCAGCGCGCAACAACAAGGCGGAATCATCGACAAACCGAGAGCCATCGACGTTTCCAACGTGATGCTGGTTTGCCCGAAATGCGGCAAAGCAACGCGTGTAGGACACACGAAGGACGAAAACGGACAAGCGGCGCGCGTTTGCAAAAAATGCGGTGCTGTCATCGACTCGAAAGCGAAAGCAACCGAAGCGAAAAAAACCGTGAAAAAATCGACGAAATCCGCGAAAAAAACCAAAGCGGAAAAGGCTGAATAAGGGGGAGTAGGAAGATGGCAGAAGTGAAAAAACAGGAAGCAAGGCTGAAAGTTCATTACACGACCGAAGTTGTGCCTGCTCTCGAAAAGAAATTCGGCTACCAAAACGTCAATCAAGTTCCGCGTTTGGAAAAAATCGTAATCAATTCCGGACTCGGCGACGTTAAGGACAACGCGAAAAGTTTCCAACTTGCGGTGGAGGAACTGAAAGCAATTTCGGGACAAAAGCCGTTGGTAACGCAGGCGAAAAAGTCCGTTGCAAACTTTAAAGTGCGTACCGGAATGAACGTCGGCGCGAAAGTAACGCTGAGAGGAAAAAGGATGTACGAATTTATGGACAAACTGATTTCCATCGCATTGCCTCGCGTCAGAGACTTCCGCGGAATCCCTTCCAATTCGTTTGACGGAAGAGGAAACTACACGATGGGTGTGAAAGAACAGTTGATTTTCCCTGAAATCGTTTACGATCAAGTGGAAAAAACGAGAGGGTTCGACATTACTTTCGTAACGACCGCGCAAACGGACGAGGAAGCAAAAGAACTCTTGAAACTTTTGGGAATGCCCTTTAAGGCTTGACAGGGAGGAACAAAATGGCGAAAAAAGCATTGATTAATAAACAGCAGAAAGCTCCGAAGTTTTCGACCCGTGCGTACACGAGATGTTCCATTTGCGGACGTCCGCATGCCGTGTTGAAAAAATACGGTATCTGCAGGGTGTGCTTCAGAGAACTCGCTTACAAGGGCGAAATCCCGGGCGTGAAAAAATCCAGCTGGTAAGCATTATTTAGGAGGGAAAACAAATGGTTGTAACGGATCCGATTGCGGATATGCTGACGCGCATCAGAAACGCCTTGACCGCAAGGCACGAAAGCGTGGAAATACCAGCATCGAAAATGAAAAAATCGATTGCCCAAATTTTGTTAGACGAAGGCTACATTGCGGGCTATCAAGTGAAGGAAAACGAAATACAGGATACGATCGTTATCGATCTGAAATACGTAGGGAAAAACGGAAGTGTTATCACCGGATTAAAACGCATTTCCAAACCGGGACTTCGCGTTTATGCGAAAAGCACCGAATTGCCGCGTGTTTTGAACGGATTGGGTATCGCGATTGTATCGACGTCGAAAGGCGTAATGACGAATAAGCAAGCAAAACTTCAAAACCTCGGCGGCGAAGTTTTGGCTTACGTATGGTAATGGGAGGTTAGTATGTCGCGTATTGGTAGAATGCCCATTGCCATTCCTGCGGGAGTGGAAGTGACGGTGGCAAACGGTGTTGTAACCGTAAAAGGTCCGAAAGGACAACTCTGTCAGGATTATTCGAAGGAAATCGAATGCAAGTTGGAAAACGGTCAATTGATCGTTACTCGCATCAACGAGGATAAGGAAACAAAAGCGAAACACGGAATGTACCGCGCGCTGTTCCACAACATGGTGGTCGGCGTAACGCAAGGCTATCAAAAAGTTTTGTCCATTAACGGTGTCGGTTACAAAGCGCAAATGCAAGGCAACAAATTGGTTATGAACCTTGGTTTGTCGCACAACATCGAATTTGTCGCTCCGGAAGGAGTCACGCTGGAATGCCCTAGCGTCACCGAAGTTGTGGTGAAAGGCATCGACAAAAACTTGGTCGGACAGGTAGCTGCCAACATCCGCGCAAAACGCGAAGTGGAACCGTATCACGGATACGGCATCCGCTACAAAGATGAAGTCGTTGTCATTAAAGAAGGCAAAACGGCAGGTAAGTAAAGGAGTGTAGGGCGATGATTAGCAAATTGGATAAAAACGCTGACAGAAAAATACGTCACGAAAGAGTCCGCGAAAAAATTTCCGGAACGAGTCTGAGACCGCGTCTTAACGTTTACAGAAGCACGAAGTACATTTACGCGCAGATTATCGACGACGTGCAAGGTCATACGCTTGCTTCCGCTTCCTCCTTTGCCATGGCAAAATCTTTGGAAGGAAAAACGAAAACGGAAGCCGCAAAAGTGGTGGGTGCGGAAATCGCGAAAAAAGCGTTGGAACTCGGCATTGAACAAGTGGTGTTCGACCGAGGCGGTTACATTTACACGGGACGCGTAAAAAGCGTTGCGGACGGCGCGAGAGAAGCCGGACTGAAATTCTAACAAGGAGGTAGTTTTTGAATGGTGAATAAGCACGAAGGTCAAAACAACGAAAGAAGACCGGACAGAAGACCGAGATACAACAAAGAAAGAGAAAACAGAGAAGCGGACGACCTCCAAAAGAAATTAGTCAAGGTAAATCGCGTAACGAAAGTCGTAAAAGGCGGACGTACGATGCGCTTTGCGGCATTGGTTGTTGTCGGTGACGGCAAAGGAAAAGTCGGCGTCGGTATGGGAAAAGCAGCGGAAATTCCGCAAGCAATCGAAAAAGCGACGCAAAAAGCAAAACGCGCAATGTTTGACGTTGCAATGGCAGGAACGACGATCCCGCACGAAACGGTGGGCGTGTTCGGCAGGGGCAAAGTCCTTTTGATGCCGGCAGAAGAAGGTACCGGAGTGATTGCGGGCGGTTCCGTTCGTAGCGTTTTGGAAGTTTGCGGAATTAAAGATATCCGTACCAAAGCCATCGGATCGAACAACCCGATCAACTGCGTAAAAGCAACGATCGAAGGCTTGAAAAATTTGAAAACGGCGGAACAGATCGCCGCACTGCGCGGAAAAAGCGTAGAGGAAATTCAGGCATAGGAGGACACGAAGATGGCAGAAAACGAAAAAGTGGTAGTGGCGGAAGAAGAAAAGAAGCCGGCTACGAAAAAGGCTCCTGCAAAAAAGGCGGCCTCCGAAAAAGCGGAAAAACCGGCAGCGAAAAAACCGACGGTAAAAAAAGTGAAGGAAGAAACGAAGGTTGAGGAAAAGGCCGCTCCGAAGAAAAAGAGCGCACCGAAAAAAGCTGCGGAAGCTGCGGAAGTAAGCAAGGAAGTCGTTGCGGAAGCACCGAAAAAGGCTGCAAAAAAAGCAACGAAAAAGGCAGAAGTAAAACAACCGTTGATTTTGAACGGACATTTGGTAACGGAAGCGAATTACCCGTTGTATCGGGTAAAACCGGCGAAAGGCACCGAAGTTTACGCGAAGGAAGAAGGCCTCATTAAGGTTACTTTGGTAAAAAGCACCATCGGTTGCTTGAAAGAGCAAAAAGCGACGGTCGAAGCGTTGGGCTTGAAAAAAATCCGCTCCAGCAAAATCCACAAAAACAACAAAGCAATCCAAGGGATGATTTTCAAAGTGAAACACCTTGTGAAAGTCGAAGAAGTGAAGTAGGAGGGCAAAAATGAGAATTCATACGATTGCTCCCGCTCCGGGTGCCGTGACTGCAAAGAAACGTCTTGGCAGAGGTATCGGAAGCGGCTTAGGAAAAACCAGCGGAAAAGGTCACAAGGGACAATGGGCGAGAAGCGGCGGCGGCGTGCGCGTCGGATTCGAAGGCGGTCAAATGCCTTTGGCAAGACGTTTGCCGAAACGCGGTTTTTACAACCAGTTCCGGTTGGATTATGCCGTGCTGAATTTGAAAGATTTGAATAAATTCGAAGACGGAACCGTCGTCACTCCGGAATTGCTGTTGGACATGGGTTTAATCAACAACAAACACAATGCCGGACTGAAAATTTTGGGCAGCGGCGAACTGACTCGGAAATTGGAAGTGTACGCACACAAATTTTCCAAATCCGCCGCGGAAGCGATTGCGAAAGCGGGCGGAAAAGCAGAGGTAATTGAATAATGTTTGAAACGCTGAAGAATGCCTTTCGGATAAAGGAAGTTCGGAAAAAGATTTTTCTCACGATCCTGCTGATTATTTTGTATCGGCTCGGGTGCTTTATTCCGGTTCCGGGTATCGACGCAGCGGCGTTGCGTACGCAAATCGGAGAAAACAACTTCTTGGGTATCATGAGCGCGATTACGGGCGGAGCGTTGCAAAACGGTACGTTGTTCGCTATCGGAATCGGCCCGTACATTACAGCGTCTATCATTATTCAACTTTTGACGGTAGCGATCCCTGCATTGACGCGTTTAAGCAAGCAAGGCGAAGAAGGTCGCAAAAAGATTACTAAAATTACGCGCTACGTGACGTTGGTGTTAACCATTGTCAACGCAGTCGGAATCCTGCTTTCGCTGGGCGGAAGCGGCATTATCGACAAAACTCCGCTCGGAGTCAGCGTCGACGTGCCTACGTGGATTATTTACGTGTTTGTCGTGCTGATGTTTTCGGCAGGCAGCATGCTGTGTATGTTCATCGGTGAACGGATTACCGAGTACGGAATCAGCAACGGTATTTCCCTGTTGATTTTCGTCGGAATTTTGTCCACCGCAGGCAACAGCATCCTAACGCAAATTCGCGGCATCGCGGAAGGCGGCTGGGATCGCGGCGGTTGGGAACTCATCGGATTTTTGGCAATTTTGCTGGTGATTTTCACGTTTATCGTGTTTATCGACAAGGCGGAACGGAAAATTCCGATTCAGTACGCAAAACAAGTGAAAGGAAACAAAATGTACGGCGGTCAAAGCACGTTCATTCCGATTCGCGTCAATGCGAGCGGCGTTATGCCTTTGATTTTCGCTTATGCGTTGATGTCCTTCCCGCAAATGCTGTTTAACACGTTTTGGCCGACGGCGGATTGGGTGATTTGGATCAACCAACACATCGGTGCGGGAACTTGGGTTTACGCATTGATTTTGGCGGTTTTGATTTTGCTGTTTGCGTTCTTCTATTCGCAAATTCAGTTTAACCCGATCGAAATCAGCAAAAACATTCAACAGAACGGCGGATTCATTCCGGGCATTCGTCCGGGCAAGGCGACCAGCGATTATCTTGCGAAAGTCGTATCCCGCATTACGCTGTTCGGTGCGATTTTCCTTGCGATTATCGCGTTGGTTCCGTCCTTGGCGTTCGGCATCGTGGGGGCAAACAACACGCTTTTGAATGCGTTTAGCTCCACGGGGATGCTGATTGTCGTCAGCGTTGCGTTGGAATTCGACAAAGCGTTGGAAAACCAAATCATGATGCGTTACTACAAAGGTTTCCTGGGATAAGGGGTAAAATATGAAAATCGTAATTTACGGCGCGCCGGGTGCCGGCAAGGGCAGTCAGGCGGATCAACTTGTGGAAAGATACCATATCCCGCACATTTCGACGGGAGATATCCTTCGGAAAAACATAAAAGAACAAACGGAAGTAGGAAAACAGGCGCAGGGCTTTATCGAAAGGGGCGAACTTGTTCCGGATGAAATCATTATGGAACTGGTGAAAAATCGCCTTGCGGAAAAGGATTGCGAAGCGGGATTTTTGTTTGACGGATTCCCGCGCAACCTGTTTCAAGCGCAACAACTGGATGCCATTGCTCCGGTGGATGCGGTCATTAAC
>CAKPPA010000039.1 GCA_934177025.1 uncultured Clostridia bacterium | reverse complement strand
GTGGAAGGCTCACGTGAGGAACTGCGGTTGCTGCCGTCTTCCCGCATTGCCGGCTACTCCTTTCAAACCACAAGCGAAAGTTTCGACACAGCGGGTTTTTTGCGTAAAATGAAAGCCGAAGTTTTAAGCCCGACAGAGGTACAGGGCATTTTGTGCATTTACGGCTACACGCCGCTGTTGCAAGGCGGCATCCTTGCGGACGGCAAAAAAATCAATTTTCAAATCGTGGTGCGCGACGGCATCGTAACGGTAGGAACTCCTGTGATTTTGGGCAGTTTTTAAAAACAGGTTTAAAAGTTTTGAAAGCGGCAACAATGAAAAGGAAAATTTTTAGGAGGATACTTTTATGGAAAATCGACGCAAAAGCACGTTTGGCGATTTTGTAAAACGAAATCTTGCAGTGATTGTCATCGTGGCATGCATTTTGGCAATTTCGGGCATTTTAATCGGCGTGGGCATTCACAATGCGCAAACCCCGCCGTTAATTCACGACAACACCGACGTCCCGAGCGGCGGCAACAACGGGGACAAGCCCGACGATAAAGTCGACGAAAAGCCGACGGACGTCAAACCCGTGGCATGGGGACTACCGGTGCAAAACGCCACCATCGGCATGGATTATTCGGACACGGAATTCACGTGGAACCCGAGTTTAGGCGAGTGGTCGCTGCATCGTGCGATTGACTTTAAGTCGGAAAAAGCGGCGGACGTCCTTGCGGTGATGGATGGCACGGTGCTGTCGGTAACGAAAAACACGTTGGACGGCACGGTGGTTGTCATTGACCACGGCGACGGAATTAAAGCAACCTACGCTTCGCTGGCGGAGGACGTCGCAGTGAAAAAGGGCGACAAAGTAAAAAAGGGGGATAAAATCGGCAAAACGTCCGATTCCGCTTACACCGAGTTTCAGGAAGGGAGCCACTTACACTTTTTTATGGAAAAGGAAGGCAACCGAATCGATCCGCGCACGTATTTAAAGGATTTAACCAAACCGGAAAAGGAAAACGGAAAATCGTAAAATCGTCGGCATCCCGATCCGAAACGGAAAAGTTGCGGACAAAAACGGACGCAAACAATCGGCATCGAACCGAACGGAAACCGAAACTTGCGGAAAAATGAAATCGTACGCAAGGCGTCCGTAAAAGCAAAGGAAAAACGAAAAAGGAAAAAACGAAAAAATTTAAAAAAAGTGAAAAACAAAAAAATAAAAAATGAACACGAAAAAAGGAGGGGAAGCCCTTCTTTTTTTAAAAAACAATTCCGAAAAACGGCGAAAACGTCCGCTACTGTGAACGGCGAAAAAACGTTTTCAAAAAACTTGACAGGCACGAATTTTTGGGTAACACTAAGTACAAACACAAAAACGGAGGTTGTTATGCCGAAAATTCAATGGAAAGGGGGAACGTTGTTGGGGCCTGTGCCGGCGGTTCTCGTAAGTTGTGGCAACGGGGAGGAAAGCAACGTGCTTACCGTCGCTTGGACGGGGATTTTAAATTCCGATCCGCCAAAAACGTATATTTCCGTGCGGCCGGAGCGTTACAGTCATCATCTCATTCGGGAAAGCGGCGAATTTGTGCTAAACCTCACCACTTCGGACTTGGTTTATGCCACGGATTTTTGCGGAATCAAATCGGGCAAAAACACCGACAAAGCCAAGGAAACGGGGCTTCATTACGAGCCGTCCTCCGTGGTTGGGTGTCCGTCGCTGCGGGAAAGTCCTTTGGCGTTGGAATGCAAGGTGACGGACATTGTGCCGTTAGGCTCGCACGATATGTTTGTGGCGGATATTAAAGCCGTGTGCGTGGACGAAACGCTGGTGGACGAAAACGGAAAATTGCATTTGGATCGCGCGCATTTACTGGCATATTCGCACGGGGAGTACTTTGCACTCGGCAAAAAACTCGGCAAGTTCGGCTACTCCTGCTCCAAAACGGAAAAAAAGCGTCGCCGTAAAGGGAAAACTGACGGTAAAAAGTAACCGAACCCGAAAGGGGAACGACGGTAAAAAGTAACCGAAAAAAAGGGGAACGACGATTTTTCGGCAAACAAGGTGGAACAAAAAAAGTCTGCTAGGCAGACTTTTTTATTTTGTCGATTTTTACGTTTGTGGTTTTCAGTACTTCGGGTGTACTAGCGCAGTGCTTCCTCCACCGCCACGGCACATGCCACGGTTGCGCCGACCATCGGGTTGTTGCCCATGCCGATGAGCCCCATCATTTCCACGTGTGAAGGCACGGAACTGCTACCGGCAAACTGTGCGTCGCTGTGCATGCGCCCCATGGTGTCCGTCATGCCGTAACTTGCAGGGCCTGCCGCAACGTTGTCCGGATGAAGCGTGCGCCCCGTTCCGCCGCCGCTTGCCACGCTAAAGTAGTTTTTGCCGTTTTCGATCGCCCATTTTTTGTAAGTGCCGGCAACGGGGTGTTGGAAGCGCGTCGGGTTGGTGGAGTTGCCCGTAATGGAAACGTCCACGCCCTCGTGTTTCATAACGGCAACGCCTTCGTTTACGTCGTTGACGCCGTAACAGCGCACGGTGGCGCGTTCGCCGTTGCTAAAGGCTTTGGTGCCGCAAACGGTCAGTTCGTCCGTGTAGGGGTTGTATGCCGTTTTTACGTACGTAAACCCGTTAATGCGGCTGATAATGTACGCCGCGTCCTTCCCGAGTCCGTTTAAAATGATTTGTAGCGGTTGTTTGCGCACTTTGTTTGCACTTTTCGCAATGCCGATGGCCCCTTCGGCGGCGGCAAAACTTTCATGCCCCGCAAGGAAGGCAAAGCAGTGCGTTTGTTCGCGCAAGAGCCGTGCCGCAAGGTTGCCGTGCCCGATGCCGACGCGTCGACGATCCGCAACCGAGCCGGGGATGCAAAATGCTTGCAATCCGATGCCGATGCTTTCCGCGGCTTCGGCGGCGGTGGTTGCCTTGACCGTCAAAGCGATTGCCGTACCCAGTGTGTAAGCCCAAACGGCGTTTTCAAACGCAATGGGCTGAATGGATTTTACGGTTTTTTCCACGTCGATTCCGTGGGACAAACACAGTTGCCGCGTTTCCTCCAAATCGGAGAAACCGTATTCTTTCAGCACGCGATTAATGCTGTCGATTCTTCGTTCATAACCTTCGAATTTTACCATAAGTTTCCCCTTGCCTTATTCCTTTCGCGGGTCGATGTAGCGTGTTGCTTCGTCGAACCTGCCGTAGCGGGAGGTTGCTTTTTTCAGTGCGTCCTCGGCAGGCATGCCGTCGCGGACGTAATTCATAAACTTCCCGAGATTCACGTTTTCGTAACCGATAATTTCCTCGTTTTGATCCAGCGCAAGTTTCGTCACGTAGCCTTCCGCCGTTTCCAAATAGCGTGCTCCCTTCGGCAGGGTGGAGTACGCCGTGCCGACCTGACTGCGCAATCCTTTGCCGAGGTCTTCCAGCCCCGCTCCGACGGGTAGTCCGTTTTCGGAAAAGGCCGATTGACTGCGCCCGTACACGATTTGCAAAAACAGTTCCCGCATGGCAACGTTAATGGCGTCGCACACCAAATCCGTGTTCAATGCTTCGAGTAGGGTTTTCCCGGGTAGGATTTCCGCCGCCATTGCGGCAGAGTGCGTCATGCCGGAGCAGCCTAAGGTTTCCACCAGTGCTTCCGTAATTACGCCGTTTTTCACGTTTAGGGTAAGTTTGCACGCCCCTTGTTGCGGTGCGCATCCGCCGACGCCGTGCGTCAATCCGCTGATGTCGCCGATTTGCTTTGCTTCCACCCATTTCCCTTCTTCGGGGATCGGGGAAGGCCCGTGCGCACAGCCTTGTTTTACCGTGCACATTGTTTCAATTTCTTTTGAATAATTCGGCATAGTGAGCCTCCGTTCCGTATTAAAAACATTGTAGCATACTTTTTGCGAAAGGAAAAGGGAAAAAATCCTTTCCGCATTTGCTGTCGGCAGAAAAAACGTTTTGTTGCCGGTTTTTGCGCAAAAACTTCAGGTTTGTTTGCACGAACAAGGGGGTTTACGTGCCGTGTCACAAAAAACAAACAAAATTATTTTCGCCGTGGCTTTTTTCGCCGTTTTTTTAAACCGACGGCAACCGCAAAGTTTTGTAAAGACGGTGTAAAAATCCTGACGTAAAAAAGGGAATGCCTTGACTTGAAAAACAGAACTCTTTATAATAAACGCAAACGAACGAAAGCATTTGGCAACACGTAGCGCAAGTAACGTAGGGGAAGGGGAAAGGATGATATTTGCGGATTTACACATACACACAAAATATTCCGACGGCGACCGTACCCCGTCCGAAATTATCGAAATGGCAAAACAAAGTCGTTTGACGCACCTTGCCATTACCGATCACGACACGTTAAACGGCGTGGATCAGGCCGTGGCCCTCCGAAAAAAGCACGGCATTGTTGTTTTGCCGGGCATCGAGGTTTCGACGTACGAATTTCGCGAGGTGCATATTCTCGGCTATTGTCGAAATTGGACGAGCGCAAACTTAAAGGCACTTGTGCAAAAAGCGGGGGAGCTTCGCAGCAAACGCAACGAGCAGATTTTCGAAAAATTGGCGCAATGCGGCATCGACGTGACGTATGCGGAGTTTTTGAAGGAAACGCGGCTAAAGTCGGAGCAGGTCGGGCGCACGCACATCGCGCGCTACCTTATCGAAAAAAAAGCGGTCACGCACATGAACGAAGCGTTTTCGGAGTATCTCGGCAACGGCGCAAAGGCGTCGGTTGCGGCGGAACGGCTGACAGTGCGGCAGGCCGTGGAGGGAATTTTAAAGGAAGGCGGCGTGCCTGTTTTGGCACATCCGAAAAACTTAAATCTATCCGAAAGCGAGCTGGACGGATTTTTGAAAAAATGGACGGAGTTCGGCTTAATGGGAATGGAAACAAATTATTTTTCACATACTGACAGGGAGGTTCAAACGTTTTCGCGTCTGGCGGAAAAGTACGGGTTAATCAAAACCGGCGGCAGCGATTTTCACGGCAACGGCACGGTCGGCAAAAAATATTTTGTTCCGGAGGAGAAAACGATTCGAGCCTTAAAATTGGATTAAGGTGAGTCGGTATGAAATTTTTAAAAACAATTACGCTTGGGTGTTTGCTTTGCCTAGGCGTAATTTCTTTTTTTCCGCAAACGGTTTGCGCGCAATCGCAGGGGATTGTCGTTCGTTTTCGTTTGAGCGACAGTACGTACCGTTTAAACGACTTGGTTGCGGATTTTGACGACACGGAAACCTTGCGCGAATTGGAACGGCGTGCTTATTTCGGCACGCGGCAGGAAAAACTTTCGCGCATTACGGAATTGATGCAATGCGGAGCAACAAGGGAGCAAGCCATGAACTACGTCCTTATCGGGCTTAAGGAGGAAGTTCGGCGGCTGCAGGCGCGTTACGACGTCCTTCCCAAGGACGCATCCGTTATGTTTTCTCCCTCCGAACCGACGCCTTTTGCTTTTCGTCGGGAAAAAAGCGGCAAACGCTTAAAAATCGACACGATGTATGCGGAAATTTTCGAACAACTGCAACGCTCCGAGGAAATTACCGTAACGGAGCAAACGGAAAGGGTGCTTCCCGCCGTTACCGAACAACAGTTAAAAGCGCAAACGACATTAAAGGCCGTGTTTTCCACGGACTATTCCGCAAGTTCGGCGGCACGCAAACAAAACGTGCGGCTTGCCTTGCAAAAATTTCACGGCAAGGTGGTCAAAAGCGGACAAAAAGTATCCTTCAACGACGTGGTCGGCGAGCGTAGCGCGGCAAACGGATTTCAAAATGCAAAAATCATCGTCAACGGGGAGTACGTGGACGGGGTAGGCGGCGGCGTGTGCCAAGCCTCCACCACGCTGTACAACGCCTGCCTGCTTGCGGGGCTAAAAATAAATTCGTGCGCAAGGCACACGTTGCAAAGCAGCTACGTGGAGCCGAGTTTCGATGCCATGGTAAGCAGTGCAACGGATTTTGTGTTTACAAACGACACCCCGTCGGACTTGTACTTCAAAATCAACAGCAACGACACTACGGTTTCCGTGCGCATTTACGGCGTACCGAACGAGTACGAAATTCGTCGCAAAAGCGTGGTGGTGAAGCGGGAAAAAGCGCAGTACGACGTCAGGGAGGATCGGGACGGCACCTACCTCGATCGCGTGCGCTATGCGGACGAAAGTTTTGTGTTAAAAGCGGGGCACGACGCAGTAACGAGTCGGGGGTACCTCGAGTACTACAAAAACGGAAAAAAGGTAAAGGAAAAACTCCTCAGGGAGGATGTGTACAAGGG
Source organism: uncultured Clostridia bacterium (assembly GCA_934177025.1). Taxonomy (GTDB): domain Bacteria; phylum Bacillota; class Clostridia; order Christensenellales; family CAG-314; genus CAKPPA01. The sequence continues at coordinate 2,206 of CAKPPA010000039.1, read as the reverse complement.
GACGAAAGGCATCCTGATTCGCGGCGGCACCCCTCGCTGCGAGATAAAAATTTTGTCGGAAAATTTGCAGGAATCCGCGGAAAATTGAACGAAAAATTTCAAAATTTCATTGTTAAATAATTATTATTTTCAGTGAATAAATAAAAAAAAATTGTGGACAAGTGGATAAAAAATGTGGAAAACCACCTCTAAAAATCAAGTTATGCACAAAAAATTGAAAAAATACCCCCTTTTTGCCCCGATTTTTGCCACATTTTGTCGTTGAATGTTTATGCACCGCCTATGCAAGGGAAGGAAAAGCAGGGGGCAAAATACTTTTGGCGGCATCCGTTGGGAGCGGTGTAAAATTCCTACTTGACGGCCCGAAAAAAAGTGCGCCCTTTTGGGGAAAACCGGACGGTTCGCGAATCCTCCAAAAACATCCGCGGTGTAGGGTATGAAAACCGATTTTAACGTCCATAATCCCTACAAGAATAGGAATTGTGTAGCGATTTTTTCGGCGCGCGGAGGCAAAATGAAGCAGGATATTTTGGAACTATTTGCATTTGTGAAAACAAACAAACAAAAAGGGCATACCCTAAAATTCACTTTAAAAAAATTTGCTGCGGCAAACGGCAAAACTTATTCGCAAGTGCGTAATTTGTATTACCAAAGTTTGGATTTTTTTAAATGCAAACCGCGCACGGCGAAACGATACGGAATCGATCCCAAGGAGTTTTGCTATGCCGATTACGACACGTTTACCGATCGGGAGGTCAAAACCCTACTGCAGTACATTTTAACCAACGTCGCAAAGGGAAAATCCATTCGCAAATGCGTGTTCGAATTGGCGGACGGCGAAAAGAATCAGGCGTTACGCCTACTCAACAAGTATCGCAGCATTCTTCGCCGAAAGGAAAACTTGGTGTACGACGTTATGATGGAATTGTTTGAAAAAGGCGTGGTGTTTTTTCATCCGTACACGCAAAAAAAAGTCGTGCCGAAACTGAACTTACTCAAAGCCTTAAGCCTAAGTTACAATGCGGAAACCATGGACGAGTTAAAAAAGTTGGTGCGCGAATTGGAAATTTTAAGTTTGTACTACAAACCAAAGGAAGCGGAAGGAAATTAGCCTTTTCCCGCACCGCCCGAGTATGGGTTTTGGCGGAATGGCAAGCGGTAGGAAAAGTAGTCTTTTACGGACTGCTTTTTGCTTTTTGTGCATCCGGCAAGGTTTGATGGCGGTTGCAGTCACAACAAAAAGGGAAGTAAGTAAAACAATCCCCCCTTAATTTATTTGCAAAATAGTTAACCAGAAAATGATTAAAAATATTGACAAAATATAATAAGTTTGATAGGATGATACTGTTAAAGGAGGGTAACGATTATGTCGTATACGAAATATGGTGAGTTTATGCGTATACTTCGTGTAAGGTTCCATGAGGTTATGGGTGATACTGCAAAATTGCTCGAAGTAAAAGTGCCGTTTGTTTCCGCTGTAGAAAGCGGAAAAAGGAATGTTCCTGAAGAATGGATACCAAAATTAATACGACATTATCATTTAAATGAGAGGGAACAAAACGAATTGAGGGAAGCTGTGGAAGAATCAAAAACCCAAATGAAAGTAAATCTTTTTTCTGCATCTGCATTACAAAGAAAAGCAGCGATTCAGTTTCAGAGGTCATTTGAAAATCTTGATAATGATACAGCTGAAGCTATTTTAAAGCTGTTAAAAAAGGAGGACTCTTGATGGACTACGAGACGAAACCAACGAGTAGACAAGATCTTCGATTGTATGCAAAATTGTTTCGTTCAATCGGCGGTTTTACTATGGACGAAGCAATAGACCCGCTTGCGTTGTTGGAGAAGCCCCCGATTTAGAGGGGTTTGACGATGTACGGTTTAGCGTTGTTGATAATGAGGAATTACCAGGGAATGTTCCAGCACAATGCAACAAAACAGAAGAAGGGTATTTAATTTTGATAAAAGAGTCTGTTTATATGGGGGCATATGTGGATCAAACTGGAGGGTATAGAATGCATATAATGCACGAAATAATGCACCCTTTTGTAGATAAATTGGGGTTTAAACCAGTTTTTTCTCGCCGATTAACGAAAGATATTCCACTGTTTAGAAGTTTAGAGTGGATAGTTATGGCACTTGCTGGTGAAGTGATGATGCCTTATGAAGCTACTATAGGGATGTCTGTGAAAGAGATAATGAATAC
>CAKPPA010000038.1 GCA_934177025.1 uncultured Clostridia bacterium | reverse complement strand
GTTAATTTCCGTCCGAAGGGGGAAGTAAATTGACGATTCCCCGCAATCCTTCCCTATCCCCTCGGACAATACAACGAAAAAGGAGTAACTTTTTAGTTACTCCTTTTTTTTGTAAAGATTAAATGAAACTTGTTTTCCGACGACGTCGGCGGAAACCCACGGAACAAAAACCGATGCGTTGAAAAGGCGTGTTCAAAAGGAACGAAAACGGCGGTACTACCCGAACGTTTTGCCGCCGCAATTCCGTACGCAAGGCGTTTTAGGCAATGCGGCTCCTTTTGTTCCCGTTTCCTTACGCTTTTTACGCCCTTCCCGACGCTTTTTGCCGATGCGTAAGCCTGTTTCCTTTAAAACCGATTAAACAACCTGTGGAGCGGCTTATACACCAAATACGTCAAAACCGACGTTACGGTGCAACGCAACAAGTTAAACGGCAAAACTCCCGCAAAAATGTAAATTTCGTAAAAATTTTCCACCGAAATGTTTTCGTTTAACACGCGGCACATTCCTAAAAGCGGCTCCCAATTTCCGCCGAACATCATTTGCAAATAAAACGGAATCAGTACCAGCCAATTCATGAGCATGGACATTACGACGCTACACGCCATGCCGACGGCAAGCCCCAGCAAGGCGCGTTTTAACGTTTTCCGTTTGCGGTACAAAAGCGACGCCGGCAGTACGAATGCAATGCCGATGAGTACGTCCGCCAATTCCCCTACGCACGCCGTACCCGTAAACGGGAGTTTTAAAATCCCTTTGATAAGGATAATCGTGCAACCCGGAATCGGCCCGAGCATAAAGCCGCCGATGAGCCCCGTTAAATCCGAAAACTGCATGTCCAAAAATGCCGGAAAAAACGGCAACGGAAATTTGACGAAAAGATACAAAATGTACCCCACGGCAGATAAAATCGCAATCTTCGCAATCAGCGAGGACGTGATCCTTTTTTTCGGTGTTCCCTGTGTTTGCAATTCTTCCATTTTTTTCTCCTTTTTTGGGGATGAAAAAACCTTCGGAATTCTCCGAAGGCAAAAACCGCGTAAAAACGCATTCTTTTCCCATCCAGACTGTACTGTCGGCGCGAGAATTTCACTCGCTCGGCGTTATTGCTAACGTTCACGGGCTGTCACCGTCGGTAAGGAATTTCACCTTGCCCCAAAGAATTGTTATATTGCTACTACTATACACGCCGCCTTTTACTTTGTCAACGTTTTTAAATACTCTTCGTAAATCTCCTTGCCGCAACTGACGCCGAGGCGATTTGCCCCTGCTTCAATCATCCGCTGCGCTTCGGCATAACTGCGAATGCCGCCGCTGGCTTTGACGCCGAGTGCCGTGCCTACCGTTTGCCGCATCCGTTGCACCGCTTCCACCGTTGCGCCGCCTTTGGAAAAGCCCGTCGACGTTTTGACAAATTTTGCGCCCGCACGCATTGCCGCTTGGCAAGCTAGGACGATTTGCTCGTCCGTTAGCAAGCACGTTTCCAAAATGACTTTTACGGGTTTACTCCCTGCCGCACTGACCACAAGCGCAAGTTCCCGCTCCGCTTCCGCCCAATTGCCGCGTTTGGCGTTTGACAACGAAAGCACCGTGTCGATTTCGTCCGCGCCGTCCGCCACGGCCTGACGCGTTTCGAAGGCTTTTGTTTCCGCACTTTGTTCCCCCGTCGGAAAGCCCGTTACCGTAACTACTTTTACGCCGGAGCCTCGAAGCAGTTCCTTTGCGTTTTTTACTTGCGACGGAAACACGCAAACGCCGTAAAAATTGTAGTGCATGGCATCCTGACAATGCCGCTTTAACTCCTCGTAGGTGCAAGGTTTCAGTAACGTGTGTTCGATGTAACGTGAAAATTCCATACTTTGCCTCCGCAACCATTGTACCACGTTTTGGATGGCGGAACGCCGTAATTTTGCGTTTTTTTTGCCGGAATGTAAAAAAATTACGTCGGATTCCCCTGCGTTTTAAAAACCGCTATGCGGGGGTTTTGGTGTTTTTTGCGTTTTGCCCTTGATAAAAAATCGAACGCAATTCGTCGTAAATTTGGGAAGGATTTTCCCCGCTATCTAACCGTGTGCGAATTTTTTTCATGACGTAAAGTTCCTTCACGCCCTTAAACACAAACACGTTGCGAAACCCGTAGCGGCGTTTTAAATCCGCACAAATTTCCGCCGTCAGTTGCTCCGCATCGCTGTTGCAAAAAAGGTTTTGCGTGCGAATGCCCACCGCACAACTGTCGCCCAACGTCAAAACAACGGCGTCCTTCACGTTGTTGCGCGAAAGGAGTTCCTCCCGAATCACTTCGCTTGGCTCCGTTGCGGCGCAACCCAAAAAGCACGGTAACGCCAACAAACACAGGAGCGGAAAAATTTTGAACCACTTTTTCATACCCTTAGGTTGTGGCATTTCGACAAAATTATGCCTTATGTCGGAAAATATCCGAAAAAACCTTTTGCCTTTGCCGTTACTGTAAGGGCGGGAGGTTTTCATGGAACTGTTTACCGATTTTATCGTTGTGTTTTGTATCCTCGGAATGGCGGGGTGCGTTTGCTACATTGTGTGCCAGTACAAAATTATCCGTCACCGCAAGGAGGAACTTACCCAAGGGACCCCACCGCAACCGAACGCCGCCCGAAAGGAAACGCATGCCGAACGACAGGCGCAATCCGTCCGTACCGAGGAATGGACGTTTTCGTTTGACGACGAGCCTAAGGATGCCGCCGTACTCGAAGTGGAACTTTAGCCCACCTTTCGGCATATCCCCATATATGCCGCTCCTACTATAGGAAACGCCCCTTTTTACGGGGCGTTTCCTTTTGCGTAAAAAAAAAGGGGCGTTTTCGCCCCATTTTTGCTTTTTCATGATTGCTTTTGGCGGTACCTCCGAAAGATTACGCCTGTTCGGCAGGTTCCTCCGCCGCTTTTTTCGTTTTACTGCGCACGGCACGCGGTTTTTTCGGCTCGGTGTAAAACGTGACGTTCGTGCCGTTGTTCCACAGTTTGTCCAACTGGTAAAACTCGCGGGATTCCGCATGGAACAAATGCACCAAAACGTCGCCGTAATCGACGGCAATCCACCGGCCTTCCCGTTCGCCCTCGGAACGGAGTACGATTTCGCCGTCCTTTTCCATGCCTTCCTCCAAATAGCGGAACAAGGCTTTGACCAGCGGTGTGGAACGGCCGCTGCAAATGACGAAATAATCCGCCACGTCGGAAATTTCCCCGACGTCGGCAATGACGATGTCCGTCGCTTTTTTGTCCGCTAAAATTTTGCAAATTTTTTGTACTTTTTCGTTACTGTTCATAGGTCTCCCCCAAATAATAGTTCAAGCATTCCTCCGTTAGCGGGCTAACCGTGCTGTGGTGCCGCAACGTGTAGCGATAGTTGGATTGCAAGCATTCCCGAAACCCTTGCTCGAAATCCCTTTCGGCGGTTTGACGCAGGGCGTCCGCATTTTCACGCCCGTCCTCGATGCTGTCCGCCATGTAAATGAGTTGCTCCAAACGCGACATACGCGGGCGTCCCGTGGTGTGGTAGCGAATGGCATCCAAAATTTCGGCATCCTTCACGCGGAAATCCTGTTTTGCGACCGCCGCACCCAAAAACGCATGCACCACGCTTTCGGGATAATTCGCTTTGTTTTGGAAGCCGTAGCGGCTCCAATCCGCACGCGTCAGGTACTTTGCGCAATCGTGCAAAATTGCCGCCGTCATCACGCGGCTTTCCTCCAAATCCAACTGGCGGTTTAGTTCCAACGCTTTTTGCGCCACGCGCATGGTGTGTAAGTACCTGTTTTCCGTTAAGTAGGATTTGAGTTTTGCCGTCATTTCGCCGTACTCGCCGTACAGCCCCTTTTCCCGAATGTAGCGTAGGACCGGTGCGGGGACTTCGTTCGAAACGTCCTCGCCGAAGGCAAGCCGCACGCGCACTTCCGTGGAGGACACTTTCGGGGCTTTGCCCTTTAAGCGCAAAATCGAAATGCCGAAGCGTTTTTCCTGCTCCGCAAAAATCCCCTCCGACTCCGTGCCGACGCGCTCCAAAACGGCAAGCGTACAGTGTTTTAGGATTTCATCCGGCTTTACCCATTTGTGAAAATCCCTTAAACTGTCGCCGCCCAAAATCATAATCAATTCCTCGTTCGGAAACTTTTTTTTGAGTTCCGCCACGGTGAAATAGGTGTAGCTTTTGCCGCTACGCTTGCCTTCCATTTCGCAGATTTCCATCCCCTCCCGACAAAACGCAAGGCGAGCCAATTCCGTGCGCTCCTTTAAACCGCTTTGATTGCGCTTGTGCGGGGAGTTTCCCGTCGGAATCAGTAGCAGCTGCCGAAGTTGTAATTGTTGCAGTGCCGCTTCCGCCAAAAACACGTGCCCGTTGTGCGGAGGATCGAACGCTCCGCCGAAAATCCCGATACTCATAAAAACAGTATATACGAAAAAAGCCGATTCAACAAGGGCTTCCCGCAATTTTCAGCGTTTTAACCGCAAATTTTCGGAAATAATGCGAACGGAGGAAAAAATGAAAAGCGCAAAAATTTTCGATAATCTTTTGTTGTGTTTGGGGCTGTTTGGGTTTTGCTTCGTTTGGTGCAAATACTACCGTGTCGGTAACCCCCTTGCCTTGTGTTTGAGCCTGCTTTTTGTGATTGCGGCGTTTTGGCTACTGAAACTTGTGTTCCGCTCCTCAACGGAATGGAAAGCACAAAAAAAGGAGGACGTAAAAAACACGCAACGATTGAAGCAGCACTTGTTGCGGCAGGAATTTTCGCCGGCAAAACTGTGGGAGGCGCAAGGCTACCGCATGACGCAAAAACGAGGCATGCTCCTTGCAGAAAAGGAGGATCAACGCATTGCCTTGTTTACCTCCTTTCGCTTTACGCCGCTTTCCGCGGACGAACTTAACGCATGCTTAAAAAAATGCGGCGACGCAACGGAAGTCGTGGTTTACTGCGCCGAATTTCGTGCGGACTGTTTGCAAGCGGCGGCGTTGTACGACACGAAAGTGACGGTAAAAAACGTTTCGACGCTTTATCGGGAACTGGTTGCACAAAAAATGCTGCCGAACCTGCAAAACGAAGTTGTGAAAAAAAGGAAAACGCCTTGGCTCGTTTTTCGCACGTTGTTTTGCCGCGCACGGGCACGGCACTATCTCCTTTCCGCACTGTTTTTGATTTTAAGTAGTTTTGTCGTGTTTTTTCCGCTGTACTACCTACTGACGGCAACGGTGCTGTTGCTGTTTAGCGTTTACGCACGCTTTAACCGCACCTTTAACGACGCCGCCTAACAAAAAAAACGGCGTTTTCGCCGTTTTCCTTTGTGCCTAAAACACGAGATGTTCGATGCCTTCCTTGTCGCTAAACTTGTAAAACACCGCTTTTTTGCCGATGCATTGCACGACGTCGGCGGCAAGCGTTTCGCTTACCTGTTCCGCCACTTCCCTTGCGGTGATTTCGCAGGAAGGCAGTAGCGTGATTTTAATCATTTCGTTGTGATACAACCCGATTTCGATTTCCTTAACAATGTTCGGCGTCAAGCCGGATTTTCCGATGGTTACCGTCGGTTTTAAACTGTTTGCCATGCCGCGCAAAACGCTGCGCTGTTTTGTTGTAATCATTGTGTTCCCCCTATTCGACAAATTCGAATTCCACGTCGCCCAATTCGATGAGATCGCCGTCCTTTGCTCCCTTTGCGCGCAGGGCGGAAATGACGCCTTTGTCCTTTAAAATGTTTTGGAAAAACCGGAACGAATCCGGATCGTCCAACAGCACCTTGCGGGACAACTGCTCCACCAAATTGCCGCTGACAAGGAAGTAGTCGCCGTTTCGCGTAATTTCGAAAGCGTTCGGATCCTCCGTTTCGAAGGAAAACGGTTCGTAGCGAAGCGGTTGCACCGGCGGAAGTCGATCCAGTTTTTTTCGGATTTCCTTCAAAAGTTCGTCCACACCCTCGCGAATGAGGACGGACGCCGGAATGATTTTGTATTTTTTGCCGTAGGCTTCGCGGAACAAACGCAAGTTTTCCTCCGCATCCGGCATATCTATTTTGTTTGCGACAACGATTTGCGGCACTTTGGACAAGGCTTTGCTGTACTTTTTTAATTCCGCATTGATTTTTTCAAAATCCTCCAGCGGATTGCGCCCTTCGCTGCCCGAAATGTCCACCACGTGCACCAGCATACGCGTCCGCTCGACGTGGCGCAAAAATTCGTGCCCTAAGCCCATGCCGTCGCTCGCACCCTCGATTAGCCCCGGGATGTCCGCCATTAAAAAGGAGCCGCCGTAAGCACCCACTACGCCGAGGTTCGGCGACAACGTGGTAAACGGATAGTTGGCGATTTTCGGCTTCGCGCCGGACACCACCGAAAGTAGGGTGGATTTGCCGACGTTCGGGAAGCCGACCAAACCTACGTCCGCAATGGTTTTCAGTTCCAACTCCACCATGCGTTCCTTCGTCGTTTCCCCGTTTTGTGCAAATGCCGGTGCCTGCCTGCGACTTGTGGCAAAACGCGCGTTGCCCTTGCCGCCGAAGCCGCCCTTGAGCACGACGACCGGCGTTTCGTCGAACACGTCCGCAATGATTTTGCCGGTTTCGGCATCCTTAATGACCGTTCCTTTCGGCACGGTAAGCACCAAATCCTTGCCGCGTTTGCCGCTGCAGTTTTTCGGGCCGCCGCTTTCGCCGTTTTCCGCTCGAAAATGTTTTTTAAAGTAAAATTCGTTCAGCGTGTTTTTTTGCGCATCCGCCACAAAAACAACGTCGCCGCCCTTACCGCCGTCCCCGCCGTCGGGGCCGCCGTTGGCAATGTACTTTTCCGTGTGAAAGGAAACTTTGCCGTTTCCGCCGTTTCCTGCTTTTAGGAAAATACGCACTTTGTCGATAAACATAGTTTTAGTCCTTGCTTGATTTTATTCTTTGATTTTAGACCCTGCTTGATTCCTTGCTTTGTTTTAGTCCTTGTTTGATTCCTTTGCCCATTTTGCAATGATATCCTGCGCGGCCGTTTTTCCGGCACCCATTGCCAAAATGACGGTTGCCGAACCCGTTACGATGTCCCCGCCGGCGTACACGCCGTCGACGTTGGTGCAAAAGTTTTCGTCGGTGAGTAGGTTGCCCTTTTTGCCCCGCTTGAGCCCCAGCCCTTCGGATGCTAGCATCGGATTCGGCGTTGTGCCGAGTGCCACCACAACGGTGTCGCACTCAAACTCGAATTCGCTGCCCTCCACCGGAAGCGGACTGCGCCTGCCGCTTTCGTCGGGATCACCCAACTTCATTTTCATGCAACGAAGTTTTTGTACCGTGCCGTTTTCCCCGAGGATTTCCGTCGGATTCGTTAAAAACAAAAATTTTACGCCTTCCTGCTTTGCGTGCTCCAACTCCGCCTTGCGACACGGGGCTTCCGCCTCCGTTCGACGGTAAACGACCACGACGTTTTCCGCACCCAATCGCAATGCCGTGCGCGCCGCATCCATCGCCACGTTGCCCGCACCGATGACCGCAACGGTGTGCCCCAAGCGCACCGGTGTGATGCTTTGCGGAAGATACGCTTTCATTAAGTTGACACGCGTCAGCAATTCGTTGGCACTAAACACCCCGCTTAAGTTTTCGCCGGGGATGTTTAAAAACAGCGGTAACCCCGCACCCGTGCCGATAAACACGGCGTCGTACTCCTTGCGCAGTTCCTCCAAAAACACGGTTTTTCCGACCACGACGTTGCGCTCGAATTGTACGCCGAGTTCCTGAAGTGCATCGATTTCCCTTTCCACAATGGCTTTCGGCAAACGAAATTCCGGAATGCCGTAAGTCAGTACGCCACCCGCTTTGTGGAAGGACTCGTACACGGTAACGTCCACGCCGTGTTGCGCAAGTTCGCCCGCCGCCGTAAGCCCGCTCGGGCCGCTGCCGATGACTGCCACTTTTTTGCCGAGGCGTTGTGATTGCGGACGTTCGCAATGCAGTCCCTGTGCCACTGCCGTATCTGCCGTGAATCGCTCCAGTTTGCCGATGGCTACCGGCTTGCCTGCTTTTGCACGAACGCAACTGCCCTCACACTGGTTTTCCTGCGGGCAGACGCGTCCGCAAACTGCCGGCAAATAGTTGTCCTTACGAATTTCGTAGTAGGCGTTGCCGACGTTGCCTTCCCGCAAGGCCTTTAAAAATTGCGGAATTTTTACCCCGACCGGACAGGCTTTGACGCACGGCGCGTTTTTGCATTGCAAGCAACGCTCCGCCTCCGCCTTTGCTTCGGCGAACGTCAACGTTTTTTCCACTTCCGCAAAGGACAGTGTTTTTTCCCTTTCCTCAATTTTACTCATTTTAACTCCGCTGCCATTTTTTCCAATCGGCAAAGATGATCCCTTTCCTCGTTCCTGTAATAGGAATTTCGCACAAGCAGTTCCTCAAAATCCACTGCGTGCCCGTCGAATTCCGGCCCATCGACGCAGGCATATTTTACTTTTCCGTCCACCGTGACGCGGCAACACCCGCACATGCCGGTGCCGTCCACCATAATCGGGGTTAGGCTTACAATCGTTTTTACGCCGTAACGTTTTGTGACGGCGGCAACCGCTTGCATCATGCGGAGCGGCCCTACCGCAAACACCGCATCGAAGGACTCGGTTTTTAGCAATCGATCGACCGCATCCGTTACGAAGCCTTTTTCGCCGCAACTGCCGTCATCCGTCATTAAGTACAACTTTTCGACAACGCGCGTCATCTCCGCCGTGTAGTGCAGTAACTCCGCCGTTCGTGCGCCCATAACGGCACTTACGTGTTTTTTGCCGTAAAGTAGTTTCGCTTGCGGATACGTCACCGACACGCCGATGCCGCCCGAAACAAGCAAAATTCGCTCGAAGCGACTTAAATCCGTAGGCTTGCCTAACGGGCCGACCACCACACTGAAGCAATCCCCCTCACGAAATTGGCTTAATCGGAACGTGGTGTAACCGATGCATTGCACCATAATGGTAACCGTGCCTTGTTCGCGATTGAAATCGCAAATGGTAAAAGGCACGCGCTCGCCGTTTTCCTCCGCAACCA
>CAKPPA010000037.1 GCA_934177025.1 uncultured Clostridia bacterium | reverse complement strand
TTATTATACCATAACGGCAAGGAACTGTCTATCCCGACGGGGAAAGGAACTCCCGATTTTTTTCCTTTTTTTCGCCCATCCTTTTTTTTAACTCTCTTTTCACCCCCGTACCCGTTGCAACATGTGAAAAGGCGTTTTGCCGTTTTTCGCCCCGCGTTTTTACGCACAGCCCGTGCGAATGATTGAAAAGGCTTTTTGCCCTTGTTCTCCATGGCTCGTTGCGTCAAAATTTTACAAAAAACAGGGACTTACGCACGGTAAGTCCCCGTTTACGACCGCTTCCCCCTGTGTTCGCGGCAAAAACTGCGGTTTTCCTAATTTTAGCAAGCACTTTCCTTAACCTACGCCGAACACGTTTGCCCCCGTGAAGGAAAGGTAAGTTGCCACGCCCTGATAAATTTTGTGCGCCAACTGCGCCTGATAGGCGGTGTCGATGAGTTTTTGCTCGTCCTCGGGATTGGACAAAAAGCCGCACTCCACAATGACGCTGGGATTTGAAGTGCATTGCAACATAAAATACTTGCCGCTTAATGCGGAATGCTCCAACCCCGTAAAAGCGTTTAAGGTTTTTTGAATGCTTTCCGCCAATCCTTTCCCTTCGGCACTTTCCGCATCGTAAAACACCTGCGGCCCTTTGCGGCCGGAAAGGGAAAAGCGGTTCATGTGAATGCTTAACACCATATCCGCCGCACACTCCGTAATAATTTCCTTGCGTCGCTGCATATCCCTCTTTTTGAAATTCGTCGTCGCACTGCCGTACAATCCGTTTTTGTCCGTGCGCGTCAGCACCACCTTAAATCCACCGCGCTCGAATTCGTCCTTTAAAAAGTACACCATGCTTAAATTGAGGTCACTTTCCTTAATTTTGGTAACGCCACCTACCACGCCGCCGTCCGCACCCCCGTGCCCTGCGTCCAACACGACGGTGTAGCGGTAGTCCGCCTGCGCTTCCTGCGGCAAGCGAGCCACCACTACCCAAAACGTCAAAACGGCACAAAAAGCGATGCCTGCAAGCAACAATTTGTTTTTGCTTAACACAATCATAGTTCCCCCAAAACGCCCGTTTCTATCGAAAAAAATCACGCCGTATTATGCACTTATCCACAATTTTATCCACAAAAACAGTTGTTTGTGTGGACAAATTGTTTCACGAACAGCGTGTAACGCAAATCCCCTTGCAAAATAGCATACGTTTTCGGCGGAGTGTTTATGACGAAAAGCCACCCCAAAAACCCACACGGAACCTTTTTGACTGCCATTACGTACCCTGTAACAGGGTTTCGGTTTTTTTTCGCAGCAAAAGCCTTTTTTTTAAAGTTACCGTCCGTTGCGTTTACAAACCACGGCTTCCGTAGCAGTACAAAAAATCGCTCGCTAAAAAAGTTACCTGATTGACAAACCGCCCCCGACGTTTTTTTAAAAAAAGGTTTTTGCTAGCCCCTAAACCCCAAAAAAGTGAAAAACCGCACCTTCGCCAAAAACAAAATAAAAACCTGCCGCAACCCAAAATACACTCGAAAAAAGTTTTAAAAAAAAGCCGCACAACGCGGCTCCTCGGTTGACAAACGGCGGCAACCGCCTTACAATATCAAAAAAAACGGAGCACTTTATGCAGGAATCCATTCAAATTTCCGAACGCGCAAAAATCGGAAAAAAAGTTTCCCTCGTTACCATCGTCGGAAACGTCATATTATCCGTAGCAAAACTTGTCGTTGGACTTTTGGCAGTCAACTTGGCGGTCATTTCCGACGCGGTTCATTCGGCTTCGGACGTGTTTAGTACGGTGATCGTGTTAATCGGGCTTTACTTATCTGCAAAAAAACCGGACAAAAAACACAACTACGGACATAGCAAGGTGGAAAGCGTTTGTTCCAAACTCCTTGCCATTTTGCTGTTTTTAACGGGCCTTTACCTTGGGTATCAGGCCTGCACCGGACTGACGGAAGCCATTCGAAATCCGTCGACACCGCAACGCAGCATGGGAACGTTGCTGATTGCCGTAACGTCGGTTTCCATTGTTATGAAGGAAGGCATGTTTTGGTACACCATGCACTATGCGAAAAAAATCAGTTCCACCGCCCTAAAGGCGGATGCATGGCATCACCGCTCCGACGCGGTTTCGAGTATCGCCGTCCTTGTCGGGCTGGTCGGCTCCATTGTGTTTCACATCTACTGGCTGGAACCTGCGGCAAGCCTGTTTGTTGCGATTTTGATTTTGAAAGTCGCCATCGAAATTTACGTGCAAAGCGAAAAAGAAATGCTTGACACCTCTGCCGACGATCAAACGATTGCGCAAATTCGGGAAATTTTAAGCGGCATTGACGGAATTCGCAACGTGGACTCGTTAAAAACGCGCATTAGCGGTGCGTTCCTGTTTGTGGACGTGGAAATTGCCTGCGACGAAAATCTGCCGCTGAAGGACGCTCACGCCATTGCCGAGCATGCCAAGGAAGTGTTGTCCGCTTCGTCCCTTTCCATTTTGGATCCAATGATTCACGTCAACCCGTACTCCGAAAAAAAGGCAACAACGGAAAACTCCGCCGAGGAACTACCTACGGAAAACAAGTAGCGTAGCCTTCCCAAAGTAGCCCCTTCGTCAGGGTGCGCGGGAACAAGCATTGAACCTTACGAAAACAAAAAGTGCCTCTAAAACCGCCTCGTAAGGCACCGAACGCAAAAAAACGAGGAAAAGGAGACCCCTTACGCGCCACAACACAGAAAAACAACAAACCCACACCGCAAGGGTTTGCGTGCAGAAACAAAAACGGACCCCTACGAACAGGAACAAAGTTTTTCAAAAGGCACTTCAAAAGGGACACTCACAAAAAAACACAAGGAAGGAAAAAGGACAACCGATTTCGTCGGCTGTCCTTTTTTGAACCGTTTGTAACAAAAGGATTGAAAATCTTTTCCTTTTCGGTAATTACAAGGATGAAACCCCTTTTCCTTTTCGGCAATTACTCCGTGCGAAGTGCCAACACAGGGTCCTTTTTCGCCGCAATCCGTGCCGGAATGAACCCCGACAGGAAGGTAAGGAAAACGCTAATCAAAATCAGCAAAATTCCGCTCGGCAACGAAAGCACCGCTATCGTGCTGACTTCCGCCAAGGCGTTTACAATGAGGTTAATCGGCACGCAAAGGAGCAGAGCCACCAGCACGCCGAACACGCCCGCAACCAAGCCGATCAAAAAGGTTTCCGCATTAAACACGCGCGAAATATCCTTTTTCCTTGCGCCGATACTCCGCAAAATGCCGATTTCCTTCGTGCGCTCGATGACGGAAACGTAAGTGATGATGCCGATCATCACGCAACTGACCACCAAGGAAATTGCGGTAAACCCGATGAGGACGTAACTGACAATGTTGACCAACGTACTCATAAACATTCCCAACGTTTCGGACATATCCATGTAGTACACCTTGGCATTCGGGTCCGTTTGCGTCACGTTAAAATCATCCAACACCTTTTTAATGGCGTCCTTGGACTCGAAGTCCTTGGCGTAAACGGAAATTTCCGCCGGAACCAGATTGCCGCCGAATTTACGGTAATCGTTTGCGCGCTGTTCCTCCTTCGTGTTGAATCCGCTGGACACGTAGTCCGCCCCCGTGCGCGGGTTTGCGGTCGGGTTCGCTTCCATCCACTGCACCAATGCGGAATTTTTGTTTTTTTGCTGCACGTCCTCCACCAACGCTTTGGTGTAGCCGATGCCCGAAGCGGACAGCACTCCCATTTGCGTTTGCTCGTTGAGCCGCACGATTCCTACAATTTTCAACGTTTCGGCGGCATCGAAATCAATGTCCCGATTGACGAATTTCGTTCCGTCGAATTGGTACAACTCGTCGTTTGTTGCGTATTTGAATTCCAGCCCTAAAACATCGTCAAAATCGAAGATAATTTCCGCATCCGTCGAGCCGGTGCTCGGCAACAGCCCGATTTCCTTCAAAAACCCTTCCGGCAGGCGGTTGTATTCGTCCACCACGGCAACGATTTCGTTTTTGTTTTGCGGAAGTTTGCCTTTCAGCACGTCGTACTGCGTTGCCAAAAAGTCGTTTTCCACCAACACTTGCCATTTCCAACTGCCGCCCGTCATCATCGCCGGCATGCCGGAACTTGCCCCCTTTAAATTCAGTTTCCGATAACTTTCCGACGCATAGGTTTTTCCGTAAAAGGACAAATCCAGCCCTGTGTCGTAAATCACGTCGTAGTACCATTCGGAATTCAGGTTTTCCTTCACGTAGGTAACGTACGCCTCGGTAATGTTGTTTCGTTTTGCAAAATCCGACATGTCGGATTCCATTTTGATTAAAATTTCGTCCTTTTTCGGAAACTTTTGCAAATCCTCGCTTTTGTCCACCATATCCATGATTTTGTTCATGTCAAACGACGTTTTCGACACGGTAATCGGGTTGCTGGAAAGCGTATCCGCCTGCAATTTGGAAATGTACAAATTCATTCCGTTGGAAATTGCCAGCACCAACGCAATGCCGATGATCCCGATTGACCCCGCAATCGCCGTTAAAATCGTGCGGGCTTTTTTGGTGAAAAGGTTTTTTAAACTTAAGGAAAGCGCGGTAAAAAACGACATGGAAAGTTTGTCCTTTTTTTTGCCGGTTTCCGCCGGTGCCTTTTCCTGCGCCTCAAACGGGCGGGAATCCTCCAGCACTTCGCCGTCGCGCACTTTAATGATGCGATCGGCATAGTCCTTTGCCAATTCCGCATTGTGCGTTACCATAATGACAAGTTTGTCCTTGGAAATTTCGCGAATCAAATCCAAAATTTGAATGCTGGTTTTGGTGTCCAACGCGCCCGTCGGCTCGTCCGCCAGCAAAATGTCCGGCTTGTTGACCAACGCGCGAGCAATGGCAACCCGCTGCATTTGCCCTCCGGAAAGTTGATTCGGCTTTTTGTTTTCGTGGCCTTTGAGCCCTACCCGTTCCAAGGCTTCCAGCGCGCGGTTTTTTCGTTCCTGCTTGGACACGCCGGAAAGCGTCATTGCCATTTCCACGTTTTCCAGCACGTTTAAATGCGGAATCAGGTTGTAGTTTTGAAACACAAACCCGATTTTTTTGTTGCGGTAATTGTCCCAATCGGCATCTTTAAATTTTTTGGTGGAAACCCCGTCGATTACCAAGTCGCCGTCGGTGTACCGGTCCAACCCGCCGATGATGTTGAGTAGCGTGGTTTTGCCGCAACCGGACGGGCCTAAAATCGCCACAAATTCGTTTTTACGAAAATCAAGGCTCACGCCCTTTAATGCCGGCACGGTTTGATCCGCCAAAACATAATCCTTTTTAATTCCTTTTAACCTTAACATTTCCTTTTACTCCAAGCGCAGTAATTATACAATGTTTTTGCCCTTTCCGAACCGCTTTTTCGTGATTTTCAGCTAACTTTCATTTTCCGAACGGCTGCGGTTGTTTCGGCGCATTCATCTCGTTTGGCGTGCGATTACGCCGAATCCGTGTTGCAACTTGGCTCATTGCAATCGGTTTAGGGGGTGTAAGTCGCGGCATGTTTCCTGACGGCGTTCGCCTTGCGAGCCGCACTGCGGTACCCACCTTTTAAACGTTACTGACACGCCTACCGTGTTTTTACGGTTCATTGCCTTTCCGTATGGCAACCAGTGCCGTGTTGCGGCTCCCCTTGTTTTACGCGGCTTTTTCCGCACGATTTTACGCAGTAACGCGCCGTTTTAGGTAAAAGTTTCGGCGCAGCCGTTGCGTTTCCGCTCCTTCGTGCTGCGCCGAACCCGTGTTTTACTTTCGTTTTCCCCCGTTTGTCGAAAAAAGGTTCGCCCCTTTTTCGCCGTTTTACCTAACAAGGTTTGTTTCCTTAAAAATCCTTACTCTTTCGGTTGGGAATCCGTTTTCTCCTCCGCCGTTTTTGCTTGCCGCTTTTCCCACGATTCGGACAGGCGGATTGCCAAAAACAATGCCAACGGCAACAGTGCAATGCTTATCCCCAACGTAATCCAAACGTTGAGCGTAAAGCCTGCAATCAGGTAGCCGACAAAGCACACCGCCGCCACCGTCAACGCATAAGGAATTTGTGTTTTTACGTGATCCAAGTGGTTGCATTCCGCACCCGTCGATGCCAAAATCGTCGTATCCGAAATCGGGGAAATATGATCGCCGCACACTGCGCCCGCCAACGTTGCCGCAAGCGAAACGGTAAACAGCGTGCCGGTGCCTGCCGTTGCAGGAATGACGAACGTCAGCAAAATGCCGAACGTCCCCCAGCTCGTGCCCGTTGCAAACGCCAATGCCGCCGCCACAACGAAAATCACTGCCGGCAGGAAGCCCAGCGGAATGCCGCTGCTTTCGATTAAGGAATTGATGAATTTTGCCGTTTGCAAATCCTGACAGCACCGCACTAAAGTCCACGCAAGCAACAAAATCAAGTTTGCCGGAATCATGGTTTTTACGCCTTCTGCCAAGCTATCCATTGCCTCGCGGAAGGTCATTAACCGACGCGGCAAGTAAAGGAGCAACGCCACCACAATCGCCGCAAAACCGCCGATTACCATGGAAACGTAGGCATCGCAGTTGCCCATGGCTTCGGCAAAGCCAACCCCACGGAACAAGCCGCCCGTGTAAAACATGAAAAACAACGCAACGACAATCAGCACCAAAATCGGCACCAACAAATCTGCCACACGCCCTTTTTCGGACACAGGTCCGTCCGAATCGGCGGACACCATGCGATCCTCCTGCGTTACGAACACGTCGCCCGTTGCGTCGGTGGTTTGCTGGAATTTTTTCATTTTGCCGAAATCACGGCAGGTAACGCTTAAAATCACAAGGAACACAATCGTTAACAGTGCGTACAAATTGAACGGAATGCTGTTGACGAATTGTTGAAACCCTCCTAGCGACGGATCGACGCTGTCGATCGTGCTGCCGACGGACAAAGCCCAGCTGGAAATCGGCGCAATGATGCAAATCGGCGCAGCCGTCGCATCGATTAAGTAAGCCAATTTCACGCGGGAAATTTTTAGTTTGTCCGTTACCGGCCGCATTACCGCGCCTACCGTCATGCAGTTGAAGTAATCGTCCACAAAAATCAGTGCGCCGAGTGCGCTCGTAGCGAGCATAACGCCCCGTTTCGACTTGATTGCGCCCGCAGCCCAATTTCCGTACGCCATGGAGCCGCCCGATTTTTTTAACAGAACAGCCAACACCCCTAACAGGCACAAAAAGATTAAAATCATTCCGTTTTCGCCCATCACGGTTGCCATCGTGCGGAACAAGTAAATCAGCGCGTCCGCAAGTTTCAGCGGATTGAAATCCACCAAAAGCAACGCCGCCAACACCACCCCGAAAAACAACGAGGAATACACTTCCTTTTTCCATAACGCCAAGGCAATTGCAAAAATCGGCGGCAACACCGACAGCCACGGCGCATTCGTTAGTAAATACCCTAAATCCATATTTCTCCTCCGTAATGCCGCGCTTACTCTAAAACAAAACCGGCGTTAAGTCAAGTAAATTCGCGGTTCAATCCAAAAGACGAAAAAATTTTTTTATTTTTTTCCGTTTTTCGCCCTTTTTGCGTCAACAAAACAAAAAAAAGGAAGGGCGTTCCCTTCCTTTTTTAACACTTCCTTATTGTCGTTACGTTAAGCCTTCGCTCGCTTGTTTGCCAACAAATTTTATCCGTCGGTTGCGTAAAATTTGCTCCCGCCCTGCCGTAAAATCTCCTGCGTTTTTGGCAAAAACCGCCTCGTCGGGTTTCTTAAAATTTTACTCCTTTCGTTTCCGCCGCTTTCATTCCTCGGAACCTTTTGCCGCTTTAGGCTTCCGCTTTACTTAAGTACGGCGTGTAAATCAGCGAAACGCTGGTGGATTTTACGACTTCCTGCCCACTTACGATTTCGACCTGACGATTCGCTGACGGATCGGTGGAAATGCGAATGGTAGGAATTACGATTTTCACGTCAAAATTGTAATCGCTGAAAAACTCATTGCCGCCCGCCAAACTGAGGCAACCTTTGGTTTTGCCTTCGACGTTTGTCGAAATTAACACGTTGCAAAACGCTATGAATTTCGGGACACTCGGATCCGACTTATCTACCACGTTGTACGCCCCGTCCATCCCGCTCTCGCTTTTTTCCAGTGCGTATTTCACGTTATTTATCGTTATCGTTTTTTCTTCTTCCGTGCCGACAACCACCGTAAAATCTCGGTACTTCTCCGTCATGCGATTTGCGGCAAAGGAATCCAACTTGTTGATAAAATCCTCGGCATTGGTGCCTTTTAGTGACGTGAAATCCACTTTGACGCCGTTGACAGATGCATTTGCAAAATCTAAATTATTGTTGTTGTATTCGTTTTTGATTAAAACAGCCTGTTCCGAACCCTTTTGCTCGCCGATGCCGCCGCTGTGACGCTTGCTATCCGTCATAACCCCCTGATAGCGAAACGTTTTTCCCCATGCATATTCCGGCGCATCGCCTCCCCCGCATGCCGTCAGGACAAACATTGCCGCAAAAATGACGAAAATTGCCATCACGAAACTGATTTTTTTGTTTTGTTCCCTCATCCTACACCTCCCCTTTGCGGTATCATACCATATTTTTAGGGGATAGAAAATATGTTTTCAAAATTTTATCCCCCCCACCGCGGCTCGCCGCACGGGTTCCAAATACAAGCATCCCCCAAAATTTTTACCCCCTCCGCCCCGTGTAAAATTCGTTGAAACGTTTTTACCCATTTGCGGCGGATTTTTAACCGCGGGCAAACTACTCATTACAATTGCTATTTTTAGTTTCACTTTTCAACAACCTACATCTCTTAATCAACTAACCAAGAAAGTAAATTATATTCGTTGGAAAGATAAATATTTGGCACATCAAAATGTGTATAGCCTCTTATTATTGTTATTTTTGCTCCCGTATTAATTTTTGATAATAAATTAATAAAGTCAATTGAACTTTGCGGATCAACTATTTTATCTTCTGTTCCTACAAAAGCCCATACCGGTTTATTTTTTAATTTGTTCAAGTTAGCATCGTTTAATGTTACGTTTCCAGAAAGAGGTGCAATTTTATAAAATGTATCCGGATATGAAAGAGCTATATCC
>CAKPPA010000036.1 GCA_934177025.1 uncultured Clostridia bacterium | reverse complement strand
GTCCTGAAAAAACAGGTGAAAAAACTCCTCGCCTTCCTTTTGGGAAAGCAACAAATACTTCACAACCCCGATGTTGTTCGCCGCAAATTCGTAAATCAAATCCACAAACCCAGCCAACGTTTCCTCCGTTGTGTGCGGTTCGGAGCAAAGTGCTTTTTCCTTTAATTCCGTTTTTAATTCCGTCAAAATTTCGTGAATCGCTTCGGAAATCAAATGTTCCTTGTCGCCGAAATGGTAATTGACGGCGGCAATGTTTACGTAAGCGCGTTGCGCAATGTCCTTAATCGTGAACAAATTCCCTTCCTTCAGTAATTCCTGCGTGGTGCGAATTAAATCCCGTTTCGTTTGTTCGCTTTTTGCCATAAAAACCTCCAACGCATTTTGAAATTGCATTTGAAATGCCATTGCAATGCCTTTGCCTATTGACATCATACCACGTTTTGCATAAAATTAAAATAGATATTTTAAAAACTCATTTGAAAATTTTTAAATCGGAGGTACTTATGGAAAAAATTACACGCTTTATGTTCCGATGGAAATTTGTTATTTTGGTGCTGGTTGCGGCAGTAACGGTGTTTTGCGGCATCCGCATGACACAGGTGCAATTAAATTCGGACACGGCAACCTATCTGTCGGACGAGGACATGTCCAAAAAATCGCTGAAATTCGTCAGCGAAACCTTCAACATCGAGGGGGACGCCATGCTTGCGGTCGAAATGCCGTTGCAGGATTACGATCGGTTGAAGCCGATTGTGACGGCAATCGAAAAGGTGGAAAACGTTGCGAGCGTGGTGTGGATTGGCACGTTTGAGGAAACGTTGTTTACGGAAAACGGCGAAAACTTGTTGCCGACGCCGGAAAAATGGAACAAAATCGGCAATTCCGTTCCGCTGGCAGGCAGTGTGTTCGAGGGTATGGCGCGGGAAATCGCCGCAAAATACTACAAGGACAACACGTACTTGGCGTACGTCAGTTTTTCGGTGCCGAGTTCCGACGCAAAAGCCCACGCCGCCTTGGATGAAATCAACGATTTGTTGCGGGACGTCAACGCACCGTACTATCTCGGGGGCACGGCAATGCAAAGTAAAGTGATGCTGGACAGTGCTCTCGGCGATTTGCCGAAATTTTTAGTCGTTGCCGTTGTCATCATTTTCTTCCTGCTGTTGTTAACGACAAAGTCCTATCTCGAACCTGTGGTGTTTTTGCTCACCATCGGCGTTGCCATCGTGCTGAATTTAGGCACGTGCTTCGGGGACGTTTCCACCGTCACTTTTTCGGCGGCGGCAATTTTGCAGTTGGCGTTGGCAATGGACTACTCCATCTTTTTAACGCACGCGTTCCATCGCGAAAAGGACACGCAGCCCGATTCGCAAAAAGCAATGGCGGCAGCGTTGAAAAAAACGATTGTGGCAATTTCCGCCAGTGCGCTCACAACGGTTGCGGGGTTCTGCGCGTTGTTCGTCATGCAGTTCGGGCTTGGCTTTAACCTCGGGCTGGTGCTGGCAAAAGGGGTGTTACTCAGCCTGATTTGCGTGTGCGTGCTGCAACCGTGCTTGCTGTTCGCTTTGCAAAAACCAATCGACAAAACGTCGCACAAAGCGTGGAATCCGCAATTCCGCCTGTTGCAAAAAGCACCGTTCCGTTGGAAGTACGTTGCATTGGCACTGGCATTAATTTTGGTAATTCCGGCGTTTGTGGCGCAACTGCAGGTGGACTACTACTTTTTGGATTCGCACCAAAACGAAAACGCTACGGGTCCGCAGGCAGTGGTGCAAAACATGGGTTCGCAGTTGTTGATTGCCGTTCCGAATGGGGACGACGGCGCAAAGCAAGCGGAATTTTTGCAAAAAGTGAAAGCCCTCAACACGGAAAAGGAAACAAAAATCAATGACTTAACGGGTTACTACACGTTTATGGATCCTTCCTACGAATCGATGCTAAGCAATCCGTTCCTGCAAAGCATTCCGAAAATCAAAGCCATGGTGACGATGGCGGAGGAAATGAAGGAGCAGTACGTGCGCACCGTCGGGGAGGAAACCTACACGTTTTATCAAATCCTGACGGAAGGCAGTAGCGAAAGCCTCACGGCAAGCCGCGTGCTGGACGACGTTACAAGCATTGCAAACGAAACGTTCGGCAAACAAAAAATTTACGTTACCGGCAACGCACAGGTGGTAAAGGATCTCGAAGCCACAACGTCGCGCGATTTCACCGTGGTGGCAGTGCTGTCCGCCCTGTTGATTTTAGTCATTTTGATTTTAACGTTCCGTTCCTTCGTCCTGCCGATTTTGCTGGTGGCAGTCATCGAACTCGGAATTTTCCTGAACCTTGCCATCACGGTTTGGATGGGAATGAGCATCAATTTCATTACGTACATCATCATCAGTGCCATTCAGTTGGGCGCAACCGTGGACTATGCGATTTTAATGACGAGTAAAATGCGCGAACATATTCAAACCCTCCCGAAAGGGGACGCTATGAAAAAAGCCGTTGGCGAAAGTGCCTTCTCCATTTTCATTAGTGCGGCGATTTTGATTTCGGCATGCTTAAGCGTGTACTTTGTCGCATCGGATGAAATTATTCGGGAAATTACGCTCATGATCGCACGCGGTTCCTTTATCAGTATGTTGTTGGTACTGCTGCTGTTGCCGTGCTTGTTCCTGCTGTTAAAGGAAAAATTCCTCGGCAAAAAAACAACGCCGCCGACTCCGCCGACGGGTACGGGATCACGCGAGGAATCCCTTTCCGAGGCAAACGCACCGCAAACGGAAAGTTCCGAAATCCTAACGGAAACGGAGCCGACGACGGATGCTTGCGTTCCGACGGAGCCGCAAGGGGAAGCGTAACAAGCAACAACGAAGCGACGAAACGGGAAAGTACGTCAACCGACAAGGAAACGAAAATAAGGAATTCCTGATTTTACCGAAACGCCGCAATTTGCGGCGTTTTTCCTTGCCGCATTCCGCGACAACAAAGCCGAACGGACGAAGTGCGTGGAAAAAGTAACGGCGAAAACCGTCGGAACAAAAAACGCAATACCGACGAGCCTTTACAACAAACGCCGTAACGAAAACAACGGAAACGAAAGCAATGAAAGTCGTAAAAACGCAAAACGGGGAAAAGCCCGTAAATTCCCGAAAACAGGGGTATTGACACGGGGCGGTTTCTTTGGTAAAATCTTGCAAGTAACGAAATTCGGAAAAGGTGATTTTTTCGGAAAATGCCGACAAGCCTCAGGGCGGCGAAAAGGCAGGAGGATTTTTATGAAACAAGACGGAAGAGAGAAGTTTTTCAACTATGCTTACGGCACGCGTACCGCTATGAGTAAAATGCGTGTGCAAGGCACGCAAGCGGACGAAAGCAAAATGCTTATAATGTCCTTAACGCATACGCCGGCAGTCATCACGGTGGGTGATGCAGGCATCAATGCGTCGATCAAAGGATTCGGTTTTGTTCCGAAGCCGGAATATATGGAAGAAATTTTGGAAAAATACATAGCGCACATGAAAACTTACGACTGGTCGGAAGGTGCGGACAACACGGAGTATCACAAAAAAGCCTACGAGTTGTTGTACGAAACGAAGTACGCTCCGGAAAATCAGCACAAGGTGGACAAAACGCGTTTGATTTCCATTGAAATGGCAAAACATTTCAACGTCGAACACAATAGGGATGCCGAAGTTGTGGCACACACCTACACCAACGTGGTAAACAAAGGTCCGGTGGACGCAACGTTAATTTATTACACGCCGGCAATTATCACTTACGAATTGCGCGGAAAACTCACCATGCACGGGCATTACGGCATGAAGGAGGACGAAATGGACTTGTACCAAAAATTCGTCAACGCACAGCACGATATGAACGGCAGGCCGTTTTTCGACCGTTGGAAAAACTGGCCGGTGTACGTGTTCGACATCGAGGAAGTGTACGAAAACAGCATTGCCACGGCGGACGGCTGGGGCAAACGAATTTTTTAATTTCGTAGCGTAAACCCAAAAACTCTCGCTTTTGCGAGAGTTTTTTTGTCCCGCATGCGCAACGTTGTTAGGGGCTTGGCGGAACAAGCCTTTTTAAAAGGAGGGAAATTTTACTTCCCTTTTTTCGGGCGGCAACTTAAGGAAGCAAGGGGCTATCGCATGAAAAAACTGCTTTTTTACGTCAAACGCCAAAAATTTTACGAACTCGAAAAAAATAACTTTACAAACTTTTCATTTAGGTATATAGTAAATGCACTCTATTAGGAGTGTGGGAGGGAACGGACCCGATGAACGCACAGCAACCGCCGCAAGGAAAGGTGCTAAATTCCGCAAAGTTTTGGCTTTGAAAAATAGGGCAACTTGATACGAAAGTAGGTGTTGTCTTGTTCGAAGCGGAACAAGATTTTTTTTATTCGGAGGGAGTGTTATGGCAAACGAAAGAAAGTTTTTCACGTCGGAAAGCGTTACGGAAGGGCATCCGGACAAGGTGTGCGATCAAATTTCCGACGCAATTTTGGACGAAATTTTAAAAGAGGACCCGAATGCGCGTGTGGCGTGCGAAACGGTTGCGGCAACGGGGCTCATTTTGGTGGTGGGCGAAATTTCCACCTCCTGCTACGTGGACATCCCGTCCGTCGTGCGTCGTAAGGTGGAGGAAATCGGCTACACCCGCGCCAAATACGGGTTCGATGCTTCCACTTGTGCAATCTTGACGTCCATCGACGAGCAGTCCTGCGACATTGCGCAAGGCGTGGACGAATCGGACGAGTTTAAAAAGGACTACGGCGACGAGCTGGATCGGTTCGGCGCGGGGGATCAGGGCATGATGTTCGGCTTCGCGTGCGACGAAACGAAGGAACTGATGCCATTGCCGATTATGTTGGCGCACAAACTTACGTACCGCTTGGCGGAAGTGCGCAAGGCAGGCATTTTGGACTATCTCCGTCCGGACGGCAAAAGCCAAGTGACGGTGGAGTACGAAAACGGAAAACCGATTCGGGTGGATACGATCGTCATTTCGGCACAGCACGCGCCGGAAGTGTCGCAGGCGCAAATTTATGCGGATATTTTGGAAAAGGTCGTAAAAGCCGTTGTCCCGCAGGAATTGCTGGATGAAAACACGAAATTTTTCGTCAACCCTACGGGCAAATTCGTCATCGGCGGGCCGCAGGGCGACAGTGGGCTGACGGGACGAAAAATTATTGTCGACACGTACGGCGGGTACTGCCCGCACGGCGGCGGAGCCTTCAGCGGAAAAGATCCTACCAAAGTTGACAGAAGCGCCGCTTATATGGCAAGATATATTTGTAAAAACATCGTGGCGGCGGGAGTCGCACGGAAAATCGAACTGCAGGTCAGTTACGCCATCGGCGTGGCAAAACCCGTGTCGCTTTGCGTCAACACGTTCGGCACTTCCGCATATTCCGACGAACGCATCACGGACATGATTCGAAAATTGTTCGATTTACGGCCAAAAGCCATTATCGACAAGCTCGATTTGCAAAAACCGATTTACAGTCGCACTTCCGCTTACGGGCACTTCGGTCGGGAAGAATTTTCGTGGGAGAAAACGGATATGGCGGAGGCAATCCGCCGTGAAATGGAAGCATAACCATGCAATTAAAAGGCATCGTAACAAACGTTATTTTTTACAATCAGGAAAACGGCTACACCGTTTTGACGCTGGAAGCAAACGGGGAGGAGATTACCGCAGTAGGCAATCTCCCGATCCTTTCCGTCGGCGAAGCTGTGGAGCTGGAAGGCAATTTTACGGTGCACAGCAAATTCGGCACACAGTTTCAAATTAAAAAATTTACCCCTTCCGTACCGGAAACCAAGGAAGGGGTGATTCGCTATTTAGGAAGCGGCTTGATTAAGGGCGTCGGCCCCGCAACGGCAAAAAACATCGTCACCATGTTCGGCATGGATTCCTTAAAAATTTTGGAAACGGATCCGATGCGCCTCACTTGCCTCAAAGGCATTTCCGAACGCAAAGCCCTTCAAATTTCCAACGATTATGCGGAACTGAAAAAAATGCAAAATCAAATTATGTTTTTGCAGGGCTATCAGTTAACCACCAATTTAAGCATCAAAATTTACAACGTTTACAAGGAAAACACGCAAAAACTTTTAACGGAAAACCCGTATCGGCTCATCGACGACGTGGACGGCGTCGGCTTTTTGACGGCGGATCGCATTGCCCAAAACATGGGCATCGAAAAGGACAGTATTTTTCGAATTCGCGCCGGCATTGTTTACACGTTAAAGGAAGCCGGCGAAAAAACGGGCAACACGTTTGTGTTTCGGCAGGACTTGTTCGAAAAAACGTTGCGGCTGTTGCGTATCGACGTCAACGCCTGCGCTCAAAAATTCGACGACGTTCTTTCCTCGTTGCAGTTGGAAACGGCAGTTACGCTGTTCGACAAGGACGGGGCAACGTGCGTGGCGCTCACGCGCTACTATCAAACGGAACGCTCGATTGCGGCAAAACTCATCCGCATTAAAACGGAAGCCCTGAAAGTTTCGCCGGACGTGGAATCCTTAATGCAGGAGTACGGGCGCATTCATCAAATTACGCTACACGAAAATCAAAAGGAAGCCATTCGTTCCGCCGTGCAAAACGGGGCTTGCGTGATTACGGGCGGCCCCGGGACGGGCAAAACGACAATCGTTCGTTGCATTTCCTACATTTTCGACACGCTCGGGTTCAAGGCGGAGTACTGCTCCCCGACGGGGCGTGCTTCCAAACGCCTTTCCGAATCGGTCGGCAAGGAAGCAAAAACCATCCATCGCCTGCTCGGCATGAGTCCGGCAGGCGGCAAAGTCAATTTTTTGTACAACGAGTTTAACCCCTTAAACGCGGACGCCATTGTGGTGGACGAGTTAAGCATGGTGGACATCAACGTCATGAACAGCCTGTTAAAAGCGGTGCGGCGCGGGTGTCGGCTCGTTATGGTGGGCGACAAGGATCAATTGCCGTCCGTCGGCGTGGGGAACGTCCTTGCCGACATCATTCGTAGTGGGCTGATTCCCGTCACTTGCCTGACGTACATTTATCGGCAGTCGGCGGATAGTTTAATTGTGGAAAACGCGCATAAAATCAACGAAGGCAAAATGCCTGTCGTCAACAATTCCAGCAAGGACTTTTTCGTTACGTATCGCGACAGTGCGGAGGCCACCGCCGAAACGGTTCGCCAAATGGTGTGCGAACGTTTGCCGAAGTTTACGGGCGTCAAGCCGTACGACATTCAGGTGCTGGCTCCGCTGAAAGCCGGCGTCAGCGGGGTGGAAAATTTAAACCGCATTTTGCAGGAAAACATCAATCCGCCGTCCAAACGGAAGCCGGAAGTTTCCGTCGGCGGGCGAATCCTGCGGTTTCAGGATAAAGTTATGCAAACCGTCAACGACTACGAATTGGAGTGGGAGCGTTACGAAAAAGGTATGTTGGTGGAATGCGGAACGGGCGTGTTTAACGGCGACATCGGTTGCATCACCAACATCGACCGCACGGAAGGTTTGGTGCAAGTCACGTTTGAGGACGGCAGGGTTGCCAACTACATGCAGGGGGATTTAGTCAATCTCATTTTGGCGTACGCCGTTACCATTCACAAAAGTCAAGGCAGCGAGTTCGACGTGGTGGTGATTCCGCTCGTCAGCGGCCCGCCGACGATTTTAAACAAAAACCTACTGTACACGGCAGTCACGCGTGCAAAAAAAGTCGTCGTGTTGGTGGGCGGCAAAAAATGCTTGGCAATTATGGTCAAAAATCACGAAACCGCCGAGCGAAACACCATGCTTGCGGAGTTTTTAAGTGAGGAGGAGGAAAAGTACCGCATACTTTTCGGCACCCCGTGAAAAATTTTTGGAAACGCCTGAAAAAGGGCGTCAAGGCGGCGTTGTTTCCGGAGCATATCAAATGCATTCGGTGCGGTTGCGAATTGCCCGAATCGAAACGCTACGATTTGTGCGAGGATTGTTTTCGCTTACTTCCCTTCAACGATCGAAAAGTGTGCGTAAAATGCGGCTGTCACGTGGAGGGCAAGGGCGATTTTTGCCTGCGGTGCATGAACACCGAGTACGCGTTTTTCAAAGCGCGCAGTGCCTTGATTTACGAGGCGGCGGCAAAGGACTTAATTTACGAGTACAAATTTAACGGCAAACGCTACTTGGCAAAACCCTTTGCGCAAATGCTGGCGGATGCCTACGCGCAAACGGATTTCGAGTTTGACGTGGCGGTTCCTGTCCCAATGACGAAAATTTCGTTGAAAAAACGCGGATTTCATCCTTCGGCGTTGTTGACGAAGGAATTTTGTGCTATAATCGGAAAAGAATGGAACGAAACGGACTTAAAAAAGGAAAAGCACACGCACACGCAGGTAGGTTTAAGCGGTGCGGAACGGAGGGATAATTTAAAAGGAGCCTTCCGCGTTTCGAACAAGCAAGCGTTTTACGGCAAAAAGGTGTTGATTGTGGACGACGTCAAAACAACGGGAGCCACCATTCACGAATGTGCTAAAACCTTGCGCAAGGCGGGTGCAAACGAGGTGTACGCCTTAACGCTTGCATCCGTGAAACAAGCAATTTCTTTTGAAAACGATAAGGAGTGACTATGGGAGTTTTTTCGACTTTGTTCGGAAATGCAAATGCAAAGCAACTAAAACTGTTGGAAAAAATCGCCGCACGCGTGGAAGCGAAAGCGGAGGAGTACGCCGCAAAAACGGATGACGAACTCAAAGCGGTAACGCCGATGTTAAAGGAACGGCTCAACGCAGGCGAAACGCTGGACGACATTTTGCCGGATGCGTTTGCCGCCGTGCGCGAAGCAAGCGGCAGGGTGTTGAACATGCGCCATTTCCACGTGCAAATTCTCGGCGGTATCGCACTGCATCAGGGCAGGATTGCGGAAATGTCCACCGGCGAAGGAAAAACCTTGGTTTGTACGCTTCCGGCGTACTTAAACGCATTGACGGGGAAGGGCGTGCACGTCGTAACCGTCAACGACTACTTGGCAAAACGCGATGCGGAGTGGATGGGCAAAATCTACAAGTTTTTGGGGCTGGAAGTCGGCGTCATTTTGGCGGGCATGCAGCCGCAACAAAAGCAACAAGCCTACCGATGCGACATTACGTACGGCACGAACAACGAGTACGGCTTCGACTACTTAAGGG
>CAKPPA010000035.1 GCA_934177025.1 uncultured Clostridia bacterium | reverse complement strand
CGAAAGTTTGTAAGGCGTGCGCTCCTTAAACTCGTACATGTTGACACTTTTCAGAGCCCATTCCACACGCTCCACGATTTCCGGCTGGGGAATGCCGATGTTTTCCGGCCCGAAAGCAACGTCGTCCTCCACAATGGAAGCGATCATTTGATTGTCCGGATTTTGAAAAATCATGCCGACGTTTTTGCGAACGTCGAACAATTCCTTTTCGTTTTTGGTGTTATGCCCAAAGGCAACGACGTCCCCCGTTTGCGGCAAAAGTAAGCCGTTTAACAGTTTTGCCAACGTGCTTTTGCCGCTGCCGTTGTGCCCGACCAGCGCAAGAAATTCGCCGCGATAGATGGACAAATCCACGTTGTCCAACCCACGCAGCGATTTTACGTCCACCGTGCCGTCGTCGTTGATGACCTCGTATTTATACGTTACGTTTTTGACCGAGATAATTTCTTCCATACGTTCCTTTTTTGTGTTCCGCTCGCGCCTCGTTTGCGCGAATTTTTACCATTATAACACAACCGCAGGCTTTCACAAAACGTTTTCCCCCGATTTGCGAACGCCGTAGGCGTTTTTTCGGGGATTTTTCCGAAAAAGCCTTAAAAAACGGATATTCAAGGGCTTTTTCGTCCTCCCTTGCCTCCAAAAAAGCGGTTGCCGCATTCGTTTGCCGTCGGGTTGTTGCGGCGGTACCCGCCCCAGCGAAAAAACCGAAAAACCAACGAACCCGAAAAAAATTTTTTCCGAAATTTACAAAAATTTACCCGTTCCTTGAAAAGCCCGCGCGGAAAAGGGTTTTTCCCCTTCCTAAGCCCGAAAAAACCACTGCGGAAGGCGGGCTTCTTCGGTAATTAAATGGTTTTTTAATTGACGAAACGCGCTTCGAAAGATATAATAAAGACATCGAAAAATTTACATAATGAGAAATTGTGTAATTTCAATTTTTCTATTATAGGAGGAAGTTGTTAATGACTAAAAAAACAATTGACGGGAATACCGCCGCCAGTCACGTAGCGTATGCTTTTAGCGACGTCGCAGCAATCTATCCGATTACTCCGTCTTCGCCGATGGCAGAAGTCGCTGATGAATGGTCCGCTAACGGAAGAAAAAATCTGTTCGGACAAACGATCCGCATTGCGGAAATGCAATCCGAAGCGGGAGCGGCCGGTGCCGTTCACGGTTCTTTGGTTGCCGGTGCTTTGACTTCGACGTTTACGGCAAGCCAAGGTTTGTTGTTGATGATTCCGAATATGTATAAAATCGCAGGCGAATTGCTCCCTACGGTTTTCCACGTTTCCGCACGTGCGTTGGCTTACCACGCGCTGAACATTTTCGGCGATCATTCCGACGTTATGGCCTGCAGACAAACCGGTTTTGCAATGCTCGCTAGTAACTCGGTTCAGGAAGCAATGGACCTCGCTTTGGTTGCACACCTTGCAACGTTGGAAGCGAAAGTTCCGTTCCTGCACTTCTTTGACGGATTCCGTACCAGCCACGAAGTAAGCAAAATCGACGTAATCGACTACGAAGATATGGCGAAACTTTTGGATATGAAGTACGTGGACGAATTCCGTGCGCGTGCGCTGAATCCGGAACATCCGACCCAAAAAGGCACGGCTCAAAATCCGGACATTTACTTCCAAAACAGAGAAGCGTGCAACAAGTACTACGACGCTACCCCTGCCATTGTTGAAAAATACATGGAAAAAGTTTCCAAACTGACGGGACGCGAATATCATTTGTTTAACTACATCGGCGCGGAAGACGCGGAAAAAGTTATCATCATGATGGGCAGCGGCGCGGAAAGTGCGGAAGAAGCTGTGAACTACCTGACCAAACGCGGCGAAAAAGTCGGCGTGTTGAAAGTGCACTTGTATCGTCCGTTCTCGGCGGAACACATGGTAAAAGCACTGCCGAAAACCGTGAAGAAAATCGCTGTTTTGGACCGCGTGAAAGAATCCGGCTCCTTGGGCGAACCGCTGTACTTGGACGTTGTTGCGGCTTTGCGCGAACAAAACGTGGACGTTCCGGTCGTTGTCGGCGGACGTTACGGCTTGGGCTCCAAAGAATTTACGCCGTCCCACGTGGTTGCGGTTTACAGAAACCTCGACGAAAAACAACCGCTCAACCACTTTACGGTGGGCATTGAGGACGACGTGACGCATTTGTCCTTGCCGATGAAGGAAGAAATCGACGCAGCGGAAAAAGGTACGACGCGTTGCAAATTTTACGGACTCGGTTCCGACGGTACGGTTGGAGCAAACAAAAACAGCATTAAAATCATCGGTGACCACACCGACCTTTATGCACAAGGTTATTTTGAATACGACTCCAAAAAATCCGGCGGTATTACGATTTCCCACTTGCGGTTCGGGCCGAAACCAATCATTTCCCCGTACCTTGTAAACCAAGCGGAATTCATCGCTTGCCACAACCCTTCCTACGTTTTGAAATACGACATGTTGTCGAGCGCAGTGGAAGGCGCAACGTTCCTGTTGAACTGCTCCTGGACGGTAGAAGAACTGGATCATCAGTTGCCGGCTTCGATGAAACGTCAAATCGCTCAAAAGCACCTGAAATTCTTCATCATCGACGGACTGAAAATCGCGAAAGAAGCAGGCTCCGCAAAATCCACGAACATGGTTATGCAAGCGGCCTTCTTTAAACTCGCAAACATCATTCCTTACGAAGATGCGGAAAGATATATGAAAGAAGCCGTTGTGAAAACCTACGGCAAAAAAGGCGAAAAAGTTGTGAACGCAAACAAAGCGGCTATCGACAACGCAATCACCGGTTTGCAGGAAGTACACTACCCTGCAGAATGGGCGAACGCTACGACGGGCGCAGTTGCACCGGAAGTTCCGACGACGCCTTACTTCGAATCCTTCATTAAACCGATTTTGGCGCAGGAAGGCAACAAGTTGCCGGTTAGCGCATTCGAAGCGGACGGAACGGTGCCTACCGGAACGACGCAATTCGAAAAACGTGCAATCGCCGTTAACATTCCGGTTTGGGATCCGAACAAATGTATCATGTGTAACCGCTGCGCGCTGGTTTGCCCTCACGCAACCATCCGTCCGGTACTCGTAGATGCAAACGTGCAAAATCCGGAAACGTTTGTGACGAAACCTTCCACCGCAAAGAAAGGCTTCAACTATCGCCTCCAAATCAATCCGTTGGATTGCTCGGGCTGCGGCAGCTGCGCAAACGTTTGTATCGCAAAAGAAAAAGCACTGACGATGGTTCCGCTGGCAGAAGTGGAAGAAGTCGAAGTGAAAAACTACAACTACAGCTTGACTTTGCCGAAAGTGGAAGCAGGCAACGCAAACACCGTAATCGGAAGCCAATTCAAACAACCGTTGTTCGAATTCTCCGGAGCGTGCGCAGGTTGCGGCGAAACGCCTTACGTAAAATTGATTACGCAATTGTTCGGCGACAGAATGATTGTTGCGAACGCAACGGGTTGCTCCTCCATTTACGGCGGCTCCGCCCCTACTTGCCCGTACACGGTGAACGAAAAAGGTCACGGTCCGGCTTGGGCGAACAGCTTGTTTGAGGACAACGCGGAATTCGGTTACGGCATGAACCTCGCTTATGCGCAGAGACGTGTAAAACTGAAAGAAGAAATGGAACAAATCCTTGCAGCCGGCACGACGGAAGCAATGGCGGAAGCTGCGAAAGAATGGCTTGCGAACAAACAGGATGCGAAGGGTAGCGAAATTGCGGCAGACAAAGTGAAAGCGGCATTGCCGGAAGCACTGAAAGCAGCAAAAGGCGACGTAAAAGCACTGTTGACGGAAGTGGAAAAAGCGGCAGACTGCCTCGTGAAAAAATCCATTTGGATTTTCGGCGGCGACGGCTGGGCATACGACATCGGTTACGGCGGATTGGATCACGTGTTGGCAAGCGATGAAGATGTTAACGTCCTCGTGCTTGACACCGAAGTTTACTCCAACACCGGCGGACAAGCGTCCAAAGCAAGCCCTACCGGTGCAGTTGCGAAATTCGCAGCAGCCGGCAAACGCGTGAAGAAGAAAGACCTCGGCATGATGGCAATGAGCTACGGCTACGTTTACGTGGCACAGGTCGGCATGGGTGCGGATCCGAACCAACTGTTGAAAGCAGTTACCGAAGCGGAAGCATACAACGGACCTTCCCTCATCATCGCTTACGCGCCCTGCATCAACCACGGTATCAACATGTCGAAACCGCAAGAAGAAATTAAGAGAGCGGTGGATTGCGGATACTGGCAGTTGTATCGTTACAATCCGGACCTCATCGCACAAGGCAAAAATCCGTTCATCCTCGACAGCAAAAAACCGGACGAATCCAAATATCAGGAATTCATCCGCAGCGAAACGCGTTACGCTTCCCTGTTGAAGACGAAACCGGAAATTGCGGAAGAATTGTTTGCGAGAGCGGAAAAAGAATCCCGCGAAAGAGTTCAGAAGTACGAAGAACTTGCAAACGGCGACAAAGAATAATTTATTCTTTCAAACAACGCAATCCTAACGCACGTACGTGCGAAAAAATTGCAATAGAAAAACGGTTTGTGAAAACAAACCGTTTTTTTTATTCCCCTTTAAAAACCGAGTTTCGCACGATTGGGGCAAAACTCGGTTACTGTTTTGTTTTTTGTCCTTGCGTGGCTTTTTACGCTTCGTCGAACAGCCCGCTTTCGTCGACGTTTTCGAAGTGAATTTTGTAGTTTTCCTCCACGGCGAGGTTTAGTTTTACCAATTCCGCAACGTGTTGCGGCTTGACGCGGTAGGCATCGTTTTCGTAAATGAAATCAAAGGACTTTTCCATGTCGAACGCCAACGTGTCGTTGCTACGCACAGGCGAATGCAGTTCGACCTCCGCCGATTTCCAACTGCCGCAATAAAAAAAGCCCTCCGTCGTGTAGCGAATGACACCGCGCCCGACGAAACGATAACCCTGAAAATCCGGCAGTTCCAAAATTTCGGCGGGGCTTTCGTAGCGATAGGTTTTTTGAAGCAGTTCCGCCCGCACGGCGAGCCGCTCCATGTCGTACCAAGCCGGAACGGAATCGAATTCCGTTTTGCCGTCCGTCGCGCGAATGACGCCGAATTCGTCCATTTCCCACGTTTTTCCGCACGCCTTGCAATGCAAACGGTTTTGTTCGGAATGCATTTGGAATTCCGTGCCGCAATGCGGGCAGCGATACAGCACCGTGTGCAGATTTTCGCAACGATTTTTGCCCGTTTTTACCTTATTTTCGCGCTGCCACAGGTAGGCGTTGTAGTCGAGGTTTTTGCACATTACGTCAAAAATTTCCTCCACGCTTTTTTCCATTG
Organism: uncultured Clostridia bacterium; assembly: GCA_934177025.1. GTDB lineage: Bacteria > Bacillota > Clostridia > Christensenellales > CAG-314 > CAKPPA01. The sequence goes on along the minus strand of CAKPPA010000035.1, from coordinate 3,966 downwards.
TTTCCTGCGCCGTAAACAACGGATAGAGTTTGACTTCCACAGGACAACCGATCCGACGTTTTGCCCATTTCGGACGATTTAAGTAGGAACCGTTGATTTTCATGACCACAACGGGGACTTTCATTAATTTAATGAGTTTTGCCGTCGATTTTCGCAACCGACTGCAACGCCCGTCCACCGAAATTTTGCCTTCCGGCAAAATCGTGACGACGTGTCCGTTTCGCAACATACTGCGGATGTCACGAATTAAGGAAAAATCCTTGACAAATTGTTTTTTCGGCACGGCACCCAACGAGCGCATCAGTTTTTCGTGTCCGATTAGCAAATTATAGGACGCAACGTAATTCGGCGTAATCGGATAGCACGCCGTACCGCCGATGACGATGTCCTCAAAGGACGAATGATTTGCCAAAATGAGATACGGCGGTTTTAATTTGCCGATTTTGTTTTCGGTTTTTAGTTTCCAGCAAAAACAGGACATCGGATTGCCGTAAAACAATTTTGCCACACCCAACAGCACTTTGTTCGGCTTTTTGATTTTTCGTGCGATTTTTTCCATAAAAAAATTATATAACGCCCGTTTCGTTCGGTCAAGCCCCAAAAGGGAGGCGGCGCCGAAAGTTTTTTACGCCGTTTTTTCGTTTTGCACCGCTTTTTCCGAATCGTCCCTATTTTGGTAAAATGCAAATAATTCGAAAATATTGTTTTAAATTTAACAAACTTCCGAAATAATTTTTGAATAAAACGTTTTTACAAAAAATTTTTCATACCCTATTTACAAACACTTTTCAATTTGTTAAGATGAAATCGTAAAAAAATAAGGAGTAACTTACCTATGGACAGCATTGACATTAAAATTTTAAATCATTTGAAAAAAAATTCCCGCGAAAACGCATCGGTTATTGCGGAAAAGGTGGACTTATCCGTTTCGGCCGTGATTGAACGCATTCGAAAACTCGAAGCGGCGGATATCATTAAACAGTACACCATTGTTTTAAACGAAAAAGGAATCGGCAAGGATGTTTGCGCATACATTTCGATTAGCATCGATCATCCGAAATACAACGAAGATTTTGAAAATTTTGTGCGCGAAAACAAAAATATTACCGAATGCGCCTACCTTGCGGGCGATTTTGACTACCTTTTGAAAGTGGTGACGGACGACACCGAAGGTTTGGAACGTTTGCTGTTTGCCATTAAATCCATTGCGGGAATCAGCAAAACCAAAACGATGTTGGTGCTGTCCGGCGTGAAAACGGACTATTCGGTGGAACTGTAATCAAATTTTTCGGCAATTTTGCCTGAAAATAAAACTCTATCGGGAGGATGACACTATGGTTATCGGGATTCCAAAAGAAATCATGCATGAGGAAGGGCGGGTTTCTGCCATTCCGGAAACGGTGCAAAAATTCGTTCAAAGCGGATTTCAAGTGCTTGTGGAAAGGGACGCCGGACTCGGCTCCTTTATCGCCAATGAGGAGTACGCCGCTGCGGGCGCCGTGATTGTCGACGACGTGGAGGAGCTTTTTCAAAGGGCGGATTTGATTTTGAAAGTCAAAGAACCGCTGTTTAATGAAAAAACAAACAAGCACGAAGTGGATATGATGCACAAAGGGCAATACCTACTTACCTTTATTCACCCTGCCTCCCCTGTGAATCACGAAATGGTAAAAGCCATGGCGAAAAAAGGAGTGATCGGAATGACGCTGGACGGCATTCCGCGCATTAGTCGTGCGCAAAATATGGACGCTTTGACTTCCATGAGTACGTGCGCCGGTTACAAAGGCATGCTGATGGCAACCGACGCATTGGCAAAATTTACGCCGCAAATTTTTTGTGCCGTAGGCATGATGAAACCGGCAACGGCATTCGTCATCGGGGCGGGCGTTGCGGGACTGCAAGCACTTGCCACCGCAAAACGGATGGGTGCGATTTGCTATGCGGCGGACATTCGCCCTGCTGCGTGCGAACAGGCGCAAAGCCTCGGCGCAAAAATTGTGGATACCGGCGTGCCGGCTGAAATTGCGGTAGGCCCGGGCGGATATGCGAACAAACTGCCGGAGGAATGGCTACAAAAGGAACGCGAAAACTTGAAACCGATGCTTGCGCAGGCGGACATCGTTTTTTGCTCGGCGTTGATTCCGAGTAAACTTGCGCCGATTTTGATTACGGACGACATGGTGTCGCTGATGAAACCGGGTTCCGTGATTGTGGACATTTCCGTTGACCAAGGCGGCAACTGCACGGCAACGGATGCAGGCAAAATTATCCATAAGGATCGGGTTTGCATTCAGGGAATTAAAAATATCCCGGGGTTGCTGCCGACCAGTTCCACGTGGATGTTTGCGCAAAACATGCTGAACCTCGTGCAGTACCTTTCGAAAGACGGCGAAATGAAGCCGGATTGGAACGACGAAATTGCAAAATCCATCCTTGTGACGAAAGACGGCGAAATTTTGCACGCAGGCGCGCGCGAAGCCATGGGATTGTAACCCGAAAAAAGAATAGTATCAAATCAAGCAGGCGGTAGAAACTCTACCGCCTTACGAAAAGGAGCGATTATGCAGCAATTGATTTTAGTCGGAATCTTTTTGGTGGCAACCGTGGTGGGATACTTCCTAATCAAAAACGTTCCGAGCCTGTTACATACCCCCTTGATGTCCGGAATGAACGCACTTTCCGGCATTTCCGTCCTCGGTGCGCTGACGGCAACCGCCGTTGCCATGAGCACGCAAAACAAAATTTTGGGTGCCATCCTCGGCGGGCTGGCGATCGTCCTTGCCATGATTAACGTGGCGGGCGGGTTCGGCGTGACGCATCGCATGCTGAAAATGTTTCACAAAAAGAAGGAGGAGAAAGAACAGAAATGAGCGATACCGTTTTTTATCTTCTGTGCGGACTCCTTTCCGTGGGCGTACTGGTCGGCATTTCCATGATGAGTAAAGTCCGCACCGCCGTCCTCGGGAATCTACTGAGCGGTGTGTGCGTTGCCCTTGCCATTGCGCTGACGCTTTACCGCGAAAACATTTTGTCCGAATGGTTTTTGTACGTTTGCATGGCAATCGGACTTGTGATCGGGCTGGTTTGGACGGCGCGCGTAAAAATGATTGAAATGCCGCAAGTCGTGGCATTGTTTAACGGGGTTGGCGGACTGGCTTCCGCCATCGTCGGGATTTTTGCCATGCTGAACAAAGCTGATGCGTTTTCCAACGTGACTGCCGCCCTTGCGCTTGCCGTCGGAATGGTAACGTTTACGGGGAGCCTTGTTGCCGCAGGTAAACTTGCCAAGGTCCTTTCGCAAAAACCCGTTGTCCTTAAGGGACACATGGCAATTACCGTCCTTACCCTACTTTTTGCCCTAGGAAGCATCCTTATCTTTACGCTGACGTCACTGCCGAGTTGGTTATCGGTGGTGCTGGGGCTGTTGTTTAGCGGAAGTTTCGGCGTGATTTTTGCCATTCGCGTCGGCGGGGCGGATATGCCGATTACGATTTCGCTACTTAATTCCTTAAGCGGCGTGGCGGGTGCCATTGCCGGAATGGCAACCAACAACGTTTTGTTGGTGGCAATCGGCGGAATTGTCGGCGCAAGCGGACTGCTACTGACGCAAATTATGTGTAAGGCAATGAATCGACGTTTGCTGGAGATTTTGCTCGGAAAAACTTCCGCACCGCAAAAAGAAAAGGCACAACACGATGCCGAAACGGCACCCGTGAAGGAACCAGAGCCGAAACAGGAACCGAAAACCTCCGCAACGGAAATTTTGCGAAACGCAAAAAAAGTGCTGATTGTGCCGGGGTACGGCATGGCATTAGCGCAAGCACAACACCTTGTGAAGCAACTTGCCGACAAATTGGAAAAAAACGGCACGGAAGTGAAGTTTGCCATTCACCCTGTAGCGGGACGCATGCCGGGACACATGAACGTACTTTTGGCAGAAGCGGACGTGCCGTACGACAAACTGTA
>CAKPPA010000034.1 GCA_934177025.1 uncultured Clostridia bacterium | reverse complement strand
GATTACTAACTTTTTTATTGCTAGCGTTTTTTTATTACTAACGTTCTTCTTATTACTAACTTTCTTTTGTTACTAGCATTCTTTACATTACGGACGTTCTTTCTATTACTAACGTTTTTTATTACTAATGTTTTTTTATTACTAGTGTACTTTTTATTACTAGAGTTCTTTATCTTACTGACGTTTTTTATTGCTAACGTTTTTTATTACTAACGTTTTTTATTACTAACGTTCCTTGTCCTTTTTTGTTAACCTTTCTGGTATTCTTTTCTTTATCTTTTTGATTCATTCCGTTCGTTTAACCTTTTCATCGTTTCATCTTTTTTCATCTTTTTTGTGCCTTTTTCTTAATCGTTTGCAACCGTTTCGTTTACCCCTTTCTTATATTCCTTTCGCTTTTCCTTTCTTGCGTCCTTTTTTAGTTTTTTTATCTTTGAGGTTTCTTTCTGAAGAGGGACAAACGAAAAAGGAAAGAAAGCAAAGGGAAAAGTGAAAATGCGTGTTTAAGGGGAAGAAAAGGCAAATAAAAAATGGGTATTTCGAAAGAAGAAAGGAGTGAAACGGCATTTCGGGAAAGGGTACAACAGAAAACAAAAAGAGGGACGAAAGAAAAAGAAAAGTTTTTCAGAAAAAAAGGGAACAAAAAGCGGGGTAAATGAAAAAGGAAAGAAAGGGAGGGCAAGAGGGGAAAAAGGCATATTTAAAGAAGCAAAAAATCAAATAAAAAATAGGTGGTTAAGGGGGCGAAAGAGTAAATTAAAAATGCGTATTTAAGGAAGGAGGAGAAACGGTATTTTCATAAAAGGAAACAACGGGAAACCGGTAAGGAAGGGAAAAGAAAAAAGAGGAAGAAGTTAGTTCTTCCTCTTTTGCGGAAAGTTTCCCGAACGTTGGCGTTTTACGGATTGGTAAAACATCACGAGTACCCCTTGCAGCAGGTAAAAGTAGTAAACGATGATTCGCCACAGGAGTAACGCCCAAAACAACGTTTCCTGTGCGAAAAGCCCTGTAAACAGGGCGGCAAAGGAAAGTTCTGCCGCGCCGCTGCCGCCCGGCAACGGAAAATAATTTGCCGCCATGGTGCAGAGCATTGCTTTGGTTGCAATTTCAAACCACGACACCGTGCCGCTTGGCGTCAGCAAAGTGTACAGAACAAACGGGGTGGAAATCGTCAGGAAAAACGCAATCATTGCGAGCAAAATTTCCCCAAGGACAATCCACGGAGAACGATTGTAGTACTTCATTGTGCGCTGTAAGTTTTTGACAAAGCGGGAGGTGCGAATTGCCGCCTTGTAGTAATTTTTGATTAGGCGCAGTTTTGTTAAAACGCCGATGATTTTCAGCACCAAGCGCAGGGCATTTTTTTTGCTGAACGCAAACGAAAGGAGCAATGCCAACAGCAAAAGATCCACGCCGATGCCGATAAACGCGGCTAACACGACGTAGGAATTTAAGTTGGTGCCCAAAATTCCGTTAAACACCAAAAGCCCGATGGACACCGCACAAACCCCGATGAGGTAGTACACAAATTTTCCCATCGGAATGCCCGTCGCCGCTTCCATGGACAACCCGTTTTTGTGCAGTTGGTAAATTTGGAAAGGTTGCCCTCCGCTGGAAAACGGGGTTAAGCAGTCGTAGTAACGCCCTAAGGCGGAAATTTTGTAACTCAGTTTCCAATTCCATTTGCCGGTGGTGCGTTTTACCAACAGTGCAATTTTGCACACTTCCACCAGCATCATAAGGAAAAACAACCCCAAAGCAATGCCGAGTAGCATTAAGCCGTTTTGCGTGCGGAAAAAAGTGGCAAAATCGACTACGCCGTCCGTGTGGGACTGGTAGGCGAAAATGACACTGATAACAGCAAGGTTAATGGCCAAAAACAGCCAATTCAGCCAGCGTTTTGCTTTCGGCGGGCGGGAAAACGTGATGGTGTAGGCACCGTCCCTGCAAACGCATTGCGTAAAGCGACGGGTGCGAAACACGCGAATCGGCGTTCCCGTGGGTTTTACCGCACGAAGGCGAAGTTGTCGTTTTTCCATATCCTCGTTATTTTACTATATTTTCGGTTGGGGAGCAAGCCTAAAAAAAGAGAAATCCGTGCGAAAAAGGGAAGTTTTCGCCGTTTGGGAAAGGAACAGGCACGTCGTTACTTTAAAACGTGCGCTGAAAATTCCCTTGTTTTTGAAAGGGAACAAAAATTTAAAGGCATGCCGAAATGCGTAGTCGGTTTCGGTTGCAAGAAAAAAGGCACCGCAACGTGTCGATGCCTTTTTAAGTAGGTTTTTTAAATTTAAGTAGGGTTTTTAAACAAAAAAAATCAGTATCCCAACGATTCCTTTACGAAAATAACGCGAACGCGCTTGGTTCGTTGGTAAGCGGTTACAACGTAGGAGCAGCAAATGCGTTCCGGACTGTTGCAGCCTGCCGTCCAACCGCTACGATTTTCGCTGAGTGCAATGCATTGCCCTGTTTTTGCGCAAGGCGTGTTTTTGTTTAAACGCTTGGTGTTTAACGGCGCGGCCACGGTTTTTAAGCGATATGCCGCTTCGTCGAGATCTTTTACCAGTTTGTTGATTCCGACGACCGCAATCACTTGCTTTGCGCCGCAAATCAGGTTGGAAACGCGATTGCCGTACCCGTCCACGTTAAACAATTCGCCCTGTTCCGTCACGGCGTTTGCGCTTAGCAAAAAGTAGTCCGCACGGTATGCCAGCCAATCGGCGTCGGCACGCTCCTGCTCCGTGAGTTTCGGATTGTCGCGGCGCAACAACTTTAGGTGCTCCGCTTGTTTTAGGTAATCGGTGATGCCGCATTCCTCCAGCGTTTTGCTGCCGCCCGTTGCAACGGATCCGCCGCTTTGCAACCATTCCTGCACCAGTCGCAGGGCATCCTCCTTCGTGTCGACCACCGTTACGTCAATTTGATTTTTTTCAAGGTTTCGCACCGTAGTTTCCAAATTCATACTTTACCTCCGTTCCCTTTTATTGTAATCTACTTTTTCGGAAAAGCAAGTTTTTTGAAAAAAATACTTGCATTTCGGCGCAAATATGTTTTAATAGGAGCATGTTGACGGCAATGGAAAGAGAAGCTTACGTTTTGGAATTTTTAAAGGAACACAACCTCCCGTTTCGGTTTTATGCGCACGAAGCGGCGGCAACGATGGAAATTTGCGAAAGTTTGAAAGCAAAAATCGGTGCGACGTACTGCAAAAATATTTTTTTGCAGAATCGTCAGGGGACGCAGTTTTACTTGGTTTGCTTGCGGGAGGACAAAAAGTTCGTTACGGCGGAAGTCTCCAAAAAACTCGGCGTCAGCCGCCTGAGTTTCGGCAGTGAGGAGGCGTTGGAGGAGTTGCTCGGCTGTACGATAGGAGCGGTTTCCCCCTTGGGGCTACTGTTCGACAAGGAAAACCGCGTGCGCTTTGTCATAGATCGCGATTTGTGCGTTCGTTCGACGTTTGCGGCGCATCCGTGTGTGAATACCGCCGCCGTCGTGATGCAAACGGAAGATTTTTTTGCGTTTTTGCGTTGTGCGGGGAAGCATTGGGAGGAATTGGAAATTACCGGTAGGAACGATGCCGAACAATAGGGGAACAGAACTTAGGAAAATAAAATCGTCATAAGGACATCGGGAAAAAGGATTTTACACCAAAGGGAACCGTGGAAAGCAAAAAAGCGAAAATTCGGTTTAAAGGGAGTGCTTTAAAAACAAAAAACGAAATCGAAAAAGTCCTCCCGAAAAAGAGTTTCACCACGCCGAAAACGGCGTGGTTTTTTTGTGGGGAGGAAAAGGAAAAACGAACGAAAAAAGCCTTTCCGTTCGGAAAGGCTTTTTGAAAAGACTTTAGTGAAAAAGCGATCCCCGAACCCTTACAGGGAATCGTTCGACGCATCTAAAAAGGAAAAGTCAAAGGCGTAGAGATTCGGAATGCGTAAAAAGGTTAGATACTCCTGCATTTGCAACGTTCCGTCCAGCGTTTCCGAAAAATGCCTTGTAAACACGTGGTCGCCGAATTGTTTTGCCAGCGTAATTTGCGAAGCAATGCGTTCCGTCGTCGGCTTGTGTTCCGTTTCCACGAGGTTCAGCGTTGCGCCGAGTTGCGGCTTTTGGGCTTTCAGCCCGCGGGCATAGCCGATAAAGTAGCGGTTTGCCAGCAAAAGGGAGTGCGTGTTGTAAATGGCGGAACTTTTTAGGAAGTTGTCGTTCGGAATGACAACGTCCGTTTCCTTTAGGCCGGTTTGCTCCGCAAGGGTACGCCACTGCGATTTGATGCTGTACTGCGTAGACTTGTTGTCGTCGGCATACACCGGCGTTAACAGAAGCGGCAAATCCGGATCCAAAAGCGTAAAGTAGGTTTTGAGCGATTCGATGCCGCTCCGAAGCGTTTTTACGTCGGCGGATGCGTCATGACTTTGCGTCGGGTGCAGGGACGGGATTTCGTACGGAAAGTACCAGCCCGCTATGGTGTCCGCATAGGTAGCGTAATAGGTTTCGTAAATTTCCTTTGCGGTAATTTCGTTTCGGGTAATTTGCTCCTCCAGCCATTCGTCCGTCGGGAGTTGGGCATTGTGAAACAGTTCGTGGTCGCTCAGCCCGATAAAAACGGTCATGTTTAATTCCTGCGCTGCGGAAAGGAAGCGTTCCAACACTTGGGTGTGTTTGCTTGTTGCGTCGCGCGCGGTGTCGTAGTATGCCGTGCGATTGTTGTCCCACATGCAGTCGAGGACGATTCCGTTAATTTCGCAGGTTTTTAGGACGGTGAGCCGCTGCAAAATTTCCTCTTTCGTGCTGTAACGGTAGTTTTTGGTGCGCAAAAAATCATACCGAATCCCTGCGGAAGGGGCTTCCTTTAGGGTAGGGAGGGCGGTAAGTTTTGTGGTAACATCGGCGGCAACGTCGGTAACTTCGGCAGAAGTCGTTGCCGCAAACAGTGCGGTCGTCGTTTCCTGTAGGAGGGTTAGTAATTTCCCTTTGTTTTCCGTGTTGTAATTTCGTGCATTCGCTTGTGGCAGTAGGGTAAGTAACGCCGAAAGTTTTTCGGAAAGGAGGTTGCCTGCCGTTTGTTCCGCAATCCGGCGATACAGCGTTGCGGCAGAGTGCAAAACAAACAGATCGTTCGTGCTTTGCATCGACGATTGAAACAATGCCCGAATTTGCAAAAACAGCGTGCGTTCGTCCGTCGTTAAGCCGTCCGGCGTGGTAAGGCGGGCGTCGTAGTAGGCGCGCACCTTGTCCACAAGGTAGGTGTACGTCGTTGCCGTGAAAGCGTCCAACTCCGCCTCGGGGGTACGCAACGCTTCGATGCTGCGGGTCATAACGTAGTCGTTTAATTCTTGCGACAATTCTTCCGGTACGGGATAACGCTGAAACAGCGAAATGCGTTTTGCGGTGTCGAGGCTGTAGTAGGTTGCCTGCCCCGAACAGCCGACAAGCGCAGTGATGCAAAAGAGTACCGCGAGAAGAAAAGCGGTTTTTACGGATAATTTTTTCATGAAAGGATTATAGCAGTAAATGCGGATTCTTTCAAGGAAATGAACCTATTCCGTTCCTGCGGCTTCGGAAGGGGCGAAAAATCGGGGAAAAGGGAAAACGGCGAGTACGGCTTTTTCGCTTTTAAAAATTTGTCGCTGTCAGTTTTTAGGACAAACGGCAGTTTGGGAAAGCGGTGTCGAAACAGGATTTCACCTTATATATATAGGGAAGTGAAAAATGATGATTCCGAATTATCGATAGGCAAGTGAAAAAAGGGAGGTTTCAAAATGGAGGGAGTAGGGGCGATTGTTTTTACTGTCCCTGTTCGCCCTGATTTTTTGTGCTTCGATAGATAGGCAAGTGAAAAAGGAATGATTCAAATGGTTGCTTAAGTTTATCGGATTTCACCTTATATATAAGGAGGGAAAAAGGGATGTTCCCGAACTATAGATAGGCAAGTGAAAAAAGGAATGATTCGAACGGTGGATTTGTCGGATTTCTCCTTATATATAAGGACGTAAAAAAGGTGTTTTCGAACTAACGATAGGCAAGCGAAAAAGGGGAGGCTTCAAAACGGCAAAAGTAGGAGCGATTGTTTTTAAAAATGCGCCTTTTTGCTTTGATTTGAGGCGTTTCGATGGGGATTTTTCAGTTTTGGGCAGGGAAAAGGCGAAAATGCCTTCGAGAGGGGCGAATTTTCAAAAAAAACGGCAGAATTCGGGAAAACCGCGATAAAATGCTTGACGGAATAATTCACCTGTGATAATGTTTATAGGCTGCGTCAGTCTGGGATGAAGCGGGAGGTTACTTCGGCATAAGATAACTTCCGCGGACAAGCACCGAAAAAAATCGGGCGCCTGACCGAACGTAACAAACCGATAAGTGCTTTTCGGGTTGATGAAAAGGAAAAAGCAAACTGTCGGGGTTAGCGAGAGAGCATGTGAAGTGCTTTTTATTTCGGACGCAGTATGACACACACGGATTCGTTGTCAAAGGTCAGGATCAAATGCCGAAAAGGAGAAAGAAGTTTATGGCAAGTCAAAGAATCAGAATCAAGTTAAAATCGTACGATCACAATTTGATTGATTTGTCCGCGGAAAAAATCGTGGAAACCGCGAAGAAGATGGGTTCGAAAGTTTCCGGCCCGATTCCTCTGCCGACGGAGAAAGAAGTCGTAACGATTTTGCGCTCCCCTCATAAATATAAGGATGCGCGCGAGCAGTTCGAAATGAGAACGCACAAAAGACTGATTGATATTTACAGCCCGAACTCGAAAACGGTGGACAGCCTGATGAAGATGGATCTGCCGGCGGGTGTAGACATCAGAATCAAGTTGTAATAGATACGGAGGTGAACTTTATCAATGAATAAAGCAATCATAGGAAAGAAATTGGGAATGACGCAAGTGTTCGAGAAAGACGGCACGATGATTCCGGTAACGGTAGTGGAAGCGGGCCCTTGCAAAGTCGTTCAAAAGAAAACGGCGGAACGCGACGGGTACAACGCAGTGCAGTTGGGATTTGATTCCGTAAAGGAAACGCGCCTCAACAAGCCGGAACTCGGACATTTGAAAAAAGCAAACGCGGGCGCTTTGAAAGTTTTGAAAGAGTTTCGTTTGGAAAACGTGGATGCTTACGAAGTAGGCAGCGAAGTGAAATGCGACGTGTTCCAAGCAAATGATTTTGTGGACGTTACGGGTACGACGAAAGGTCGCGGATTTACCGGCGTTATTAAAAGATGGAATCAACGTCGTTTGAAGGAAACGCACGGTGTAGGTCCTGTGCATAGGGAAGTAGGTTCCATGGGCGCAAACTCCACCCCTTCGAGAGTGTTGCCGGGCAAACACATGCCTGGACAATACGGTGTGGAACAAGTAACCGTGCTGAATTTGAAAGTGGTAAAAGTCGATACGGAAAGAAACGTGCTTTTAATTAAAGGTGCGATTCCGGGCGCAACGGGCAGCATCGTAACGCTGCGCAACGCGGTGAAGAAATAACGGGTGAAGGAGACAAACAATGCAAAGTAAAGTTTTTGATATGAAGGCCAACGAAGTCGGCAGCGTGGAACTGAACGAGCAGGTGTTCGGCCGCGAATATAACGAGGCTTTGATTCACCAGGTTGTCGTTGCGCAGTTGGCGAATAAAAGACAGGGAACAAAAAGCACTTTGACGAGAGCGGAAGTTCGTGGGGGCGGCATTAAGCCTTGGAGACAAAAAGGTACCGGCCGCGCAAGACAGGGCTCCATCCGCGCACCGCAATGGATTAAGGGCGGAGTGGTGTTTGCACCGAAGCCTAGGGATTTCAGCAAAAAAGTAAACAAACGCGCAAAAACGGAAGCGTTGAAAAGTGCGTTGAGCTACAAAGCACAAAACAACGAAATGATCGTGCTCGACAAAATGGAATTGGCTCAGCCGAAAACCAAATTAATGGTGGAAGTGCTGAACAACTTCAATTTGACGAAAAAAACCTTGCTGGTTTTGAGCAAAAACGACGAAACCGTTTTGAGAGCAAGCGGCAACATCGGCAACCTGACGGTTTGCGTCAGCGACCTGATCAACGTTTACGACGTCGTTGCAAACACGGCGCTGCTGATTACCGCCGATGCAGTGAAAAGTCTTGAGGAGGCATACGCAGAATAATGAAAGCCTACGATATCATCATTAAACCGGTGCTCAGCGAAAAGAGCTATGCCGGCATCGCAAACAAAAGATACACGTTTGTTGTGGCGCGTCAGGCGAACAAAGTGGAAATCAAGCAAGCGGTGGAAGAAATTTTCGCAGTAAAAGTGGAAAAAGTTAACACGGTCAACGTCCGAGGCAAACTCAAACGTCAAGGCCGTACGCAGGGCTACACGTCCAAGTACAAAAAAGCGATCGTGCAATTGAGCAGCGACAGCAAGGCGATCGAATTTTTTGAAAGTTTGGCATAAGGACGGAGGAAAAGAAAAATGGCGATTAAAAGATATAAACCAACTTCTCCGGCGCGTCGTTTCATGTCTGTTTCGGCTTATGACGAAATTACGAAAACCACACCGGAAAAAAGCCTTTTGGAAAAGAAAAAGAAAACCGGCGGCCGTAATGCTACGGGCGTAATCACGGTACGTCACATCGGCGGCGGAAACCGCGTGAAATACCGCGTAATCGATTTCAAGCGGGATAAGTACGAGGTTCCGGCGAAAGTCGCGGCGATTGAATACGATCCGAACCGTTCGGCAAACATCGCGTTACTGCACTATGCCGACGGCGAAAAGAGGTACATCCTTGCTCCGGTCGGTTTGACGGTAGGCGACACGGTGGTAAGCAGTGCAAATGCGGACATCAAAACCGGCAACAACTTGCCGATTGAAAACATTCCGGTAGGTACGGTTATCCACAACATCGAACTGCACCCTGGAAAAGGCGGACAAATTGCGCGTTCGGCAGGAATTGCGGCGCAGTTAATGGCAAAAGAAGGCAAGTACGCAACCGTTCGTATGCCGAGCGGCGAAATGCGCCTGATTTTGGTAAAATGCCGTGCAACGGTAGGTCAGGTCGGAAACTTGGATCACGAAATCGTTTCCGTCGGCAAAGCGGGCAAAACGCGTCACATGGGTGTGCGTCCGACCGTTCGCGGAAGCGTTATGAACCCTTGCGATCACCCTCACGGTGGTGGTGAAGGTAAATCTCCGGTGGGTCGGCCGGGTCCTGTTACTCCTTGGGGTAAACCTGCATTGGGCTACAAGACCAGAAAGAAGAAAAACGTTACCGACAAGTTTATGATTAAAAGGGTAAACTAAGGGGGCAATGAGAAATGAGTAGATCAGTAAAAAAAGGACCTTTTGTCGATGCGAAACTCCTGAAAAG
>CAKPPA010000033.1 GCA_934177025.1 uncultured Clostridia bacterium | reverse complement strand
CTCACGTCCCAAAAAACGACGTTTGGCGGGGAGGAAAGCGGGCATTATTTGTTTGCCGACCGCTTTAGTTGCAGCGACGGCATTTACACCGCATTAATTACGGCGCAAATTTACAAGGAAAAAGGGGATCTGTTCGAGTATTCCAAGGAGTTTCGGCCGATTCCTTCCTTGCAAAAAAATCTGCCGATGTCGCCGTCCGTGTTGGAGCAGTGGAACAGGGAAGGTTTTTTTCCGAACCTAACCGAGGCGTTACTCCAACGGTTTCCGACGACAAAAATTCTCGTTCGCGCAAGCGGCACGGAACCCCAAGTCCGCATTTTTGCGGAAAGCGAGGACGAGGCACAAAACCGCTACGTTACGGAGTACGCCGCAGGGTTGCTGTTACAAAACGCCGCGAAAAACCACGGGGCAAGGTAACAAACGCCGCACCGCACGCATATCGTATGGTATTCGACAAGGAGTGATGGGGCTATGTGTGGTATCTTCGGTTATTACGGGCAAAAAAATGCGGCAAACGTGCTTTTACAAGGGCTACAACGGCTGGAGTACCGCGGGTACGATTCGAGCGGCGTTGCCGTAACGGACGGCGAAACGATTCAAATCGTAAAAAATGCGGGGACGTTGCAAACGTTACAAACGGCGTTAAAGCAGGCACGGTTACACGGACAGTTGGGCATCGGTCACACGCGTTGGGCAACGAAGGGCATCCCGACGGACGAAAACGCACATCCGCATTTGTCCTACTTTCAAACGGTTGCCGTCGTGCATAACGGCATTGTGGAAAACGATGCATCGCTTAAAAGGGAATTGCAAAAAAAAGGCTATCGGTTTGTGTCGACGACGGACAGCGAAACGATTGCCAACCTTACGGAAATGTACCGAACGGAAACGGACAGCCTTTTAAAAGCGGTGCAAAAAGCAACCAAGCGGATTCGCGGCAGCTATGCCGTTGCCGCCATCGATGCAAACGGTGCGTTTGTCGTGGCAAAAAACGGTTCTCCGCTCATCGTGGCGCAAAACGGCGAGGAAAGTTTTGTTTCCAGCGATTTTGCGGCACTCGGCGGCATGTGCAAAACGGCATACGTCATGGAGGACGGCGAAACGGCGGAAATCACCCGCGGCGGCATTCGATTTTTCAATGCGGCCGACGAACCGATCCTCAAAAAATCCGTCGAAATCGGCGGAGTGCAGGAGCCTGTTTCGAAAGACGGCTACGAAAGTTTTATGCGTAAGGAAATGTTTCAAATTCCCAATGCGATTTTAAACACGGCAAAGTACCTGCAAGGCAAAAACAGCCCGTTTTTGTTGTTTCCGCCGCAAGCATTTCAAAAATGCACCGAAATGTTGTTTTTAGGTTGCGGAACGGCGTACCATGCGGGCAAAATGGCGGAATTGTTTGCAAAAAACGAAGGCATTCGTGCTACGGCGGAAATTTCCAGCGAGTATCTGTACGGCAACGCCCCGACGAGCGACCAAACCCTTGCCGTTGCCGTAACGCAAAGCGGCGAAACGGCGGAAACGTTGCAGGCCCTCCGGAAAGCAAAGGAAAGGGGCGCATTGACGGTTGCCGTCACCAACGTTCCGCATAGTTCCGTCTGCCGTATTGCGGACTTGGTGCTCCTCCTAAAAGCGGGCGCGGAAATCGGCGTGGCGTCCACCAAAGCCTACAACAGTCAACTCACGGCACTCCTTTGTTTGGTGCGATTTTGGCAAAGTCGCTATGTAAAACTACCCCCGAAGGATTTTCGTCCCGCGGCGGAAGCGGTGCGTTCGTTGCTATTACGGGAGGAGGAATGGAAAAATTTTGCGGAAATGCTGTTAAAGTATCGCAAAATTCTGTTTCTCGGGCGAAACATCGATTACGTCACTTGTTTGGAGGGTGCGCTCAAACTCAAGGAGTTGACGTACCTCGGGTGCGAAGCCTTATGCGGCGGCGAACTCAAGCACGGGCCGCTTGCCATGGCGGATGCGGAAACGGCAGTGGTCGTGCTTTCCACCTTGCCGCGGCTGACGGACAAAGTGATAAATTCCGTCAATGAAGTCAAAACGCGCGGTGCAAAAGTGTTTTGTTTGTCGTCAAGCGAAAAATTTCGAGGTTTAGCGACGGATTTTTATCCGCTGCCGAAATTGGCGGAGTCGCTTTCCCCAATGGCTGCCGTCGTGCCCTTTCAAATGATTGCCTATCATGCGGCACGTGCTTTAGGGCGGGACACGGACAAACCTCGGAATTTGGCAAAATCCGTCACGGTGGAGTAAAATGCAAAAATCCGTCACGTTTGCGCCGCCGCATGCATATGCTATGTTAAACGAATTTAAAAAAACGAATTCCGACACAGCGGAGGTGCAACAATTCATGAACGACACTTGTAGTCCACAGGAAAAGGTATGCGTGCAGGCAAAAAAGGTGTTTGATGCCTGTTTAAAGCAAATGACAAACGAAAACGTGCCGATTAAGGTCACAAACGTCAACCCGCCCAATGCGGTAGCCCCGTTAACGTTCGTCAGCGGGCGCAGCCTGACTTCCAAAGGCACGGTTACGAATCTCACGGTGGAGCGGTTGGAAAAAAGGCCGAAGTACGGGCGCGTGCAGTGCGACGTCACCGTGCCGGTGGAAGTCAACTTTTTCGACAGCAACAACGTTGCCGGCACGGGGACGGGGTTTTTCACCGTTCACGAGGACGTCGTGCTGTTCTTGCCGGAGCCGTCCGTCATCCCTTACGAAGTAACGGCAGTCGTCAGCGTGGTTTGCCCGAACGGATTTTTTTCGCAAACCGTCGCGCAGGCAGGGGAAACGATTCACGAATTCGAGGTTACGGCGTGTTTGTCCGTCATTTTAAAAATCGTAATGGAGGCGGAACTCATCCTGCCGTCCTACGGCTATGCGGTCATCCCGCCCTGTCAGGAGTTTTCCGAGCAGGTTTGTTCCGGCTTTTTCGAAATGCCGCTGTTCCCGAGTGCGGAAAAATAAAGTTTTTTCACGTTCGGCATCCTTTTCGGCAATGCGACTTTCGCATTGCTTTTTTTTGCAAACGGCACCGAAAAAGCAAAAATTTTGCAGCAAAACGTAAAAATCAAGGAAGGAAGTTCGGCAAAAATTCGAAAAACTCCCCCAAATTTTCGTCAAACGAACGGGCAGTAAAAATTCGACCGTTATTGACACTTAAGTGGAATAAGAGTATAATGTACGAAATTGACAAAGGGGTACACGGATGCTTTTAACGACTTTTAATCCCAGCGTGAACATTTTCGGAATCGACATTTATTACTATGCAATCATTATCATTTGCGGAATGATTCTCGCCGTGTTAGTTATGTATTTGTTGTTTAAAAAACAAGGGATGGATCCGAACGGCATTTTGGATTATGCCGTGTGGATTATTCCGTTTGCGATTTTGGGCGCAAGGTTCTTTTTCTTTTTGTTCCCGTACGAGGGGACAACCAGCGACTGGTCGCAATTTTTCCACTTCCGACAGGGTGGGCTTGCCATTTACGGCGGCGTCATTGTCGGTGCACTTGTGGTGCTGATTGTCAGCAAAATCAAAAAGCAAAATTTCTTTCAAGTGGGCGACACCATTATCCCGGGGCTGATGTTGGCGCAAGCCATCGGCAGGTGGGGCAATTTCGTCAATCAGGAAGCGTTCGGCGAAGTCATTACCAATCCTGCGCTGCAATGGTTTCCAATCGGCGTAAATATCGGCGGCGTGTGGCATCAGGCAACCTTCTTTTACGAATCCGCATGGAATCTAATCGGTTTTGCGATTGTGATGCTACTCATTTCCAAACGCTATCGCAAAGGGCTGGCCGTCATGTTTTACTGCTTGTACTACGGGCTGGGGCGGCTTTGGATCGAAGGCTTGCGGACGGACAGTTTGCATCTCATTATCGCAGGTTGGGACACGGGCATTCGCATTTCCCAATTAATCAGCGTCATTTTGATGATTTTGGGTGCCATCGGGCTTTGTGTCATCTATCGCAAGGAAATTCGCGGGCTGTTCGGCGGACGTAAAAAGGCACGGAAAAGCGGTGCGGCGCAAAGCGAGCCTCCGACGGACGAAACAAACGAAAAGGACAAGTAAAGGGGCAAACAACATGGACAACCGATCTTTAGCACTCCTTACGGACTTTTATGAACTGACCATGATGAACGGCTATCTCGATCAGGGCATGGCGGATCGCGAAGCGGTGTTCGACCTGTTTTTCCGCACCAATCAGGAAAGTACCTATTGCATTGCGGCAGGGCTCGAACAAGCGGTGGAGTATTTACAAAATCTGCATTTTGAGGACGACGACGTTGCGTTTTTACGCGAGCAAAACATTTTTTCGGAGGAGTTTTTGCAAGAACTGAAAACGTTCCGTTTCACGGGGGACGTGTACGCCATTCCCGAAGGGACGGTAGTGTTCCCGGGCGAACCGCTCCTCATCGTAAAAGCCCCGATTTTTCAGGCACAGTTACTCGAATCGGCACTCCTCAACATCATCAATTTCCAAACGCTCATCGCCACGAAAGCAAATCGCATCGTGTCGGCGGCGGAGCCGGGCAGCGTGTTGGAATTCGGTTTGCGCCGTGCGCAAGCACCGGATGCTTCTGTTTACGGGGCAAGGGCGGCAGTCATCGGCGGCTGCAGTTCCACCAGCAACGTGTTGGCTTGTAAAATGTTCGGGCTTCCGCCGAAAGGCACGCACGCACACAGTTGGATTATGTCCTTTCCGGATGAGTTGACGGCGTTCCGCGCATATGCGGAAAAGTATCCCGACGGCTGCTTGCTTTTGGTGGATACCTACGACACGTTAAAATCCGGCGTGCCGAACGCCATTCGCGTGTTTCGGGAGTTGCGCGCCAAAGGGCACGAACCGATCGGCATTCGGTTGGATTCGGGTGATTTGGCGTATTTAAGCAAAACCGCCCGCCAAATGCTGGACGATGCCGGTTTTGAAAACGCAAAAATTTTCGCGTCGGGGGATTTGGACGAGTACATCATCACTTCCCTAAAATTGCAGGGCGCAAAAATCGACTTGTACGGTGTCGGTACCAAAATGATTACTAGCCACAACAATCCGAGCCTCGGCGGCGTGTACAAAATTGCCGCCATGCAGGAAGGCAATGTGTGGACGCCGAAAATCAAAATTTCGGAAAACCCGAACAAAATCACCAACCCGGGGGAAAAGCGGATTTTTCGAATTTACGACAAAAAAACGAACAAAGCCATTGCGGACTACGTGTGTTTGAAGGACGAAACCATCGACGAGTGCCGTCCTTTGACGTTGGTGCATCCGACGGAACGCTGGAAAAAAATAACGGTAACGGATTTTTACGTAAAAAATCTTTATCGTCAAGTCATTCGTTCCGGCGAACTTACGGAACCGTTGCCGACGCTTATGGAAATCCGCGCAAATGCGAAACACAGCCTGTCGGAATTTTGGGACGAGTACAAACGGCTGGAAAAACCGCAGTTGTACAAGGTGGATTTGTCGGATAAATTGTATGCACTGAAAGAAAAATTATTGAATAGGTAGGTTAGTATGGAAAAATTCAAAATCGTCAGAAAAGGTTACGACACGCAGGAAGTGGACCTCTTCCTTGAAAAAAGCGTAAAAAATTACGAAGCAGCGATGGCGGAACAAAAAGATCGTATTTTTGAGTTGGTAGAGGAAAATAAAGGGCTAAACGCCGCAAAGCGGGAATACGAGGAAAGCAAGGACGCCATTGGCAAAGCCATCATCGAAGCAAACGTCAAAGCAACGCAAATCGTTGCCGAAGCGCAAGCGCAATCGCAGGAGCAGTTGGAGCATTTAAAACTGTTTTCGCTGAAATTGGACAACTACTTCGGCGAGGATTCCGAGCAGGAGGATTACATAATTCTCCGCGAACTGGTGGAAAACGTCATTTTAAAGGGCAGGGCGGACGAAGTCGACTTGGCAAAAGCGGAGGAAATTTCCGCAAAGCACATGAATTTTGCGGATAAACTCGTCGATTTGTTCCGCGAAAATGTCACGCAAAAACAAAACTACGTCGCCATGGCCGAGGATTTGGCGAAGGAAAAGGCGGAGTACGAAAAACTAAAAGCGGAGGAAGCCGCACTTGTTAAGGAATTGGCTGTCCTAAAAGTGAAATTGGAAGTCCGCGTCAAAGCAAAGCAGGAGGAACTCCCGAAGGAGGTCGCTCCGGCTCCGGTGGAAGCGGAAAAAGCACCGGAGGCGCCGCAACAAGTGCCGGAGGAACCGAAAAAGCACATCGATCAGGAGGAAGTCAACCACGTTTCCGAAAGTTTGGAGGATTTGTGCAAGGAGTTGGGCTTAATCGACTGATACTTTGCGAGTAAGGCAGGAAATCAAACAAAACCAACGAAAATCATCCGTACAAAAGCGGATGATTTTTTTGTTTCCGTAAAAAAATCAAAAAAAGCAGATTTCATTTGTTTGACTTTCATTTCGTGAAAGTGTAAAATCGGAAGAAAAAAAGGAGCGGTTTATGAAAAACATTGAAACGATTTGCGTCCAAAGCGGGTACCAACCGAAAAACGGCGAAAGCCGCGTGTTGCCGATTCATCAAAGCACGACGTTTTATTATGAAACGCCGGAGCAAATGGCAAATCTGTTCGATCTTTCCGAGGACGGGCACATTTATTCGCGCATCAGCAATCCTACGGTGGCTTGCTTGGAGGCCAAACTTGCCGAGTTGGAAGGGGGCAGCGGCGCGCTGGCGTGTTCTTCCGGACTTGCGGCGGAAACCATTGCAATTTTAACCGTATGTCAGGCGGGGGACAACATTTTGGCTCTCAGCACGATTTACGGCGGCTCCTACAATTTGTTCAACGTCACGTTGCGTAAGTACGGCATCGAAACGCGCTTCCTTTCCCCGAATGCAACGGCGGAGGAAATTCAATCGAAAATCGACGATCGCACCAAACTGTTGTTTTGCGAAACGGTGGCAAACCCTGCCATGGTCGTTTGCGATTTCGACAAGTTGTCGGCAGTTTGTCGCAAAAACGGCATTTTGTTTGTGGTGGATAACACCTTGGCAACGCCGTATTTGGTAAAACCGTTGGAGCACGGTGCAAACGTTGTCATTCACTCTACTACGAAATATATGGACGGTCACGCCACCTGCGTCGGCGGCATGATTGTGGACGGCGGCAATTTCGAATTCGATTCCGCGCGTTATCCGGATTTTACCGAACCGGACGAAAGCTATCACGGCTTGGTGTACAAGGATTTAAAAAGCACGGCGTACGTTACGAAAGCCCGCGTGCAGTACATGCGGGACATCGGCGCGTGCATGAGTCCGTTTAACGCCTTTTTAACGAACCTCGGCACCGAAACGTTGCATGTACGCATGCAGCGTCACAGCGACAATGCGCTAAAAGTGGCGCAAATGCTCCAAAATCACCCGCAAGTGGAGTGGGTGAAGTATCCCGGTTTGCAAAGCGATCCGCAACATGCGCTTGCGGCAAAGTATTTCCGCAACGGGTTTTCCGGCATGGTGGTGTTCGGCAACAAAGGCGGCCGCCAAGCGGCAATGGAATTTCAAAAAAGTTTAAAACTGATGAGCGTCGTCACGCACATTGCGGACGTGCGCAGTTGCTGTTTGCATCCGGCGTCAACAACGCATCGGCAGTTGTCGGACAGCGATTTAAAGCAAGCCGGCGTTTCGGATAACCTGATTCGCCTTTCCGTAGGAATCGAAAACGTCGAGGATATTTTGCAGGATATTTCGCAGGCGCTCGATGGTGTGAAGTAAGTATGCCAATCGTCATTTCGAAGGAGATGCCCGCTTACAAGGTGCTAACCGAGGAAAACATTTTCGTCATGTCTTCCAACCGTGCGCACACGCAGGACATTCGTCCGTTGGAAATCGCACTGGTCAATTTAATGCCGACCAAAGTCGTGACGGAAACGCAGCTTATGCGCCTTTTAGGCAACACTCCGCTACAAGTCAACGTCACTTGCATCAAAATGATGTCGCACGTCAGCAAAAACACGTCCGCCGAGCATCTCGACAAGTTTTATCAAACGTTCGACGAAGTGCAAAACCGTCGGTTCGACGGCATGATTGTAACGGGCGCACCGGTGGAAACATTGGAGTTTCAGGACGTGCATTATTGGGACGAGTTGCAACGAATTTTGACGTTTGCGGATAAAAACGTCACTTCCGCAATTTTCATTTGTTGGGGAGCGCAAGCGGCACTGTATCATTATTTCGGTATCGAAAAAGTCGCCCTTTCGGAAAAACTGTTCGGTGTTTACCCGAATCACGCCGTAAAACAGCACGAATTGTTGCTCAAAGGGCTGGACGACGTTTTCGCCATTCCGATGTCACGGCACACGCACATTCGGGAGGATCAGGTAACGGCATGCCCGCAACTTGAAATTTTGGCAACGGGCGAAAAGGGTGCTTCCATTTTAAAAACAACGGACAACCGCAAATTTTTCTTTTTAGGGCACGCCGAGTACGATCGCGAAACGTTGGATTTGGAGTATCGGCGGGATTTAAAAAAAGGGCTACCCATTGCTCCGCCGGAAAACTATTACACGGATGCAACGCAAAGTGCCGTAAATTTTTGTTGGGCTAGTACGGCAAACCTACTGTTTTACAATTGGTTGAATTACTACGTGTATCAGGTTACGCCTTACGACATCGCGTCGGAAATTTAGATTTTTTAGGGTCCCAAATGCACTTTGGAAGCGGTTTGCTTTCGGGGTGCATTTATTTTTTTAATTTTTTTTGCGTGTTCGTGCGTGGTAAAAAGGTTAGCGGCAATTTTTCGGCGGCGATGCGGTCGGCGTTCGGATTCAACGTAGGGTACAAAAAAAAGAATGCGATTTTTGTCGCATTCTTTTTTCGGTAGGAAAGGAGATGATTTTTGTTACAGGCTTTGTAAAAAGGAAAGGAGGCTTTCCGCCGCATTCCCAAGGTGCAGGAACACTCCGTCCTTTCGTGTGTAAAGAGGGTTGTCTACGCCCGCATACCCCGGTTTTAAGTCGTAGTTAAAAATAAAAACGTTTTTGCATTCGTCCGCATTAAGTACCGGCATGCCGTAAATCGGCGTGTCCACCGCATCGCGTGCGGCAGGGTTCACAACGTCGTTCGCCCCGACAATCACGGTTGCGTCCGCCGAAGCAAATTCGCCGTTAATTTCTTCCATTTCGTACAGTTTGTCGTACGACACGTCCGCTTCCGCCAAAAGTACGTTCATATGCCCCGGCATGCGTCCCGCTACAGGGTGAATGGCAAACTTCACTTCCGTTCCGTTTTTTTCCAATTTGTCGGCAAGTTGTTTCACAAGGTGTTGCGCTTGCGCTAACGCCATGCCGTACCCCGGCACAATCAGCACTTTTTTTGCGTTTTGCAAAATTTCCGTTTCCGTGCTTTCCTGTGGGGGAGCGGTCGGCTTGCGGTCAAAGTCCGTCAGGAAGTTTGCCAGCGTTTCGGATGCGTCCCCAAGGCAAAGCGTTACGCCATCCTTTCGTGTGTACAGCGGGTTTTCCACGCCCGCATACCCCGGTTTTAAGTCGTAGTTAAAAATGAAAACGTTTTTACATTCGTCCGCATTAAGTACCGGCATGCCGTAAATCGGCGTGTCCACCGCATCGCGTGCGGCAGGGTTCACAACATCGTT
>CAKPPA010000032.1 GCA_934177025.1 uncultured Clostridia bacterium | reverse complement strand
CCGGAATGCCGTTGTAGGAAATGGCTTTGTAACCGCCGGCAAGGTTCATGATGTCGACGTTGGTGCGGTTCGTGCTGAGATACTCCTGATAAGCGCGTTTTACGCCGGACGAGCATACAATAAAATCCGCAGTGCTGCCCGCAACTTCGTCCAGCATGTCGATGGCTTTTTGCATTTGCACTTCGTCCAACTTACCGTTTTCCGCCATAAAGGAAAACGGCGTCATCCACTGATTTTCCGCACGGCTCAGCCCGTAAAGACGGTCGCTTTCCGAAAAGATGGCTTTTAAGCCCGTGATTTCGTTTTGAAAACTGCCTTGCACCGTGATGACGTCGCCTGCCGACACTCCCGAAAAGGACGTGTGAAAGGTGACGATTTTGTTGTTGCGATCCACGGACGTAATGCGTAGCCCTTTTGCCGAACCGATGACGCTGTTGCTTTTGACAAAGTCCACCACCATGCCTTCCATCAGGTTTTTGACGCTGTCCACACGCACCGATTGCGCCGAAATTTCCTCGTCCGTCGTTGCCAACACGCCGCTGCCGTCGCCGAACAGCATTCTGCCGAAGTTGAATTTCGACGCTTTGAGTAGCCCCTCCATTTCCGCATTGAGCAAATTGACAAACGCCCCCGCATTGTTTTCGGACGCGCGAATTGCCTTGTCGGAAATTTCAATCGTGCCGTACAGGTTTTTGAGGGTTAAAACAAATTGTGCGTAATTGTTGCCGGCAGGCGTAGGAAGTTCGCCGTCCTCCGTGCCTGCGCCGATGCCGCCGTTCAGCCCGAACGGGGCGAGTTTTCGAATTTCCTTGCCCCACACGTCCGAAGTGGTTTGATTGATTTTTGCAAACAACGGATTGATGTTGGTGTTTAACTGATCGGACACAACGCCGAGATACAACGTTTTTAATGCGTTTTCCGCACTTTTTAAAGTTACCATAAAAAATTTTTTCTCCTTATTTCAAATATTCTTTTGCGATGCGCGACGCTTCCTCGATGGTTTTCGGCTTGTGCGGCGGCGTTACCACCGCTCGCCCGCCTGTGACCGTGCGGAACGTCGTGCGGGACAATTCGTCGATATAATCGCGCAGAATACGCTTGCGAATGGTTTCGTTGGCGTACACGTACTCGTTTAAAAACGAATCGTCCCGTATGAGAGCGTCGGGACTGCGAAAATTGCTTTTCAGCACGTTGAGATAGGCGAGTTCCAAGGCACACTCGTTTTTCGCCAACTCGGGGTTGTCCACGAGCCGTTCGGCAATTTCCGAAGCGAAGGCGGTTGCGTCGGGGTTTTGTTTTAAAAAATTATCCACGCGCGCCCGCCAATCCTGACGTTCGTAAATTTTCTGCGGTTCATCCGAATTGTCGCAGAAACGTTGTTCGTAGTCCTTTAACGTTTGACATTTTTTTGTAAATTCCCTTTCCAAATTTCCGTACGCTTTCCACAATTCGTCCGCATTGCGAAATTTGCCGTACGTCGATTCCGAAAGCGAAGTGGTTTTTTCGTCTGTCATTGTGATTCCTCCGCCGACAGTTGCGGTACGCTCGGCAAAAACGCATTGGAAAGCATTCGTTTGTGATGCCGAATGTGTTCCAAAAGCGCATCCCTTACGCCGAGTTTTTCCGCTTCGCCGCTGATAATAAATTTGACGTGTGCGTCGATGTGAATGCCGTGGTCGTCAATTTCCAAAATTTCCGCAGGTTTACGGCTGAGCGTGACGTTTTCCTCCTCCGCACGCTTTAAATGCAATTCGTTCATGCTTTGCGCGTTTTCCCAATTGCCGAACCCCATAATTTCCAAAATTTTGACTTTGGCACTGTCGGACAGTTTGCCGTCCTTGTCGTACAACAAGCCGGCATTCAACAAATCGAACACCATGGTGCGTTTTTGCGCGGGGGAATCGTTAAGTTCGTTTTCCGTGTCGAACACGACGTCGTCGCTGCCGATGTCGCTCCCCTCGAAATAAAACATTTCCACGCCGCCGTCCTTGCCGATGACTTTTGCCAAGCGCGGTTCGGACGCAAATTGCTTAAACAAGCGCAACGTGTACTCCGCAAGGCGACGCACCGCCACGCGGATTTCCTCCGCCGTGGAACTCATACGCGTGTCGTCCTGCTCCACCAAAAGTTGCAGTGCAACGCCGCTCGTCACGTTTTTCGGCGTGGCGGAATTGCGCATGAGTTCGCTGACGCCGGAAATGTTGACGAATTCGTTTAACAGGCGTTCCTCCTCGTAAGTGAAGTCCAACGGGACGTTGCCTGCCGCCATCATTTTCGGAGGGGTTGCGCCCTGCCGATACACCAGCACTTTGCCGGGGCTTAAGCCTTCCTCCTCCAAGTTGTCGGTGTCCACCGAGCCATCCTCCACCGTTAAAACGCCCATCGAAACCCGATTTAAAAATTCGTGCTTGCGATTTTTGACGGCGTTGTAGGCACGCTGTACGGGAATGATGCGTTCCACCACGCTGACACCCCAAAAGCAACCGGGCTGCTCCTGCGAAATTTGCCGCACAAACGGAAAGGCGCGCTGGCCGTCCTTGCCTAACGCAAAGGGAAGTTCGCCGACGTACAACAATTTGTCGCCCGCAACCGTAACCAAGCGACCGTTCGGAAATTCGCGGCTGGGTTTTTCGTAGCGTTCGATGACGATTTCCTGCCGATGTTTGACTTCCCCCGTAACGCTCGGCACAGAGCCGTTGTAGCCGAGTCCGCCGACGGTGTTGGCGTTACTGAGCGAAAACACGCGAACGTCCCTGCCTTCCACCGTTTCGCCCCAAAGGTTAAAAATTTCCTCCGTGGAGTAGCATTTTGCGTGAATGACGGAATCGCATGCGTCGACGTCCGCCGACACGCTGCTGTCGGGATAAATTTCGAACGGCGGGCAAACGTCGATACGAACGTCCCCTTCGTGCACCGCCGCTTCGCCGTCCGTCAGTTTTAGCCCTGCATCCGGATCCCACACGACTTTGTAAAAGGACGTGCCGCACACTTCGCTCCACAACGTGGCTTTGGAAATGAGTTTGGACAAATTTGCCTTGTTGCCGACGGATTCGATGACTTTTGTGCCGACTTTTGCCGACTGTACGTCCGCATCGTCGTTGGAAGCGGGGCGCACGCTCATTTTCGGACGTACGCGACCGAGTTTTGCCAGCCGTGTTTCCACAATCGGCGCAATGTGATTAAACACTTCCCGTTCCTGCCAAAAAAAGTACTTTTCGTCCGGCTCGATTTCGCCGCGCCCCGTAACGTTGCAGTACTGATTGCCCATTAAAAAATTCATGTTCAACTGCCATGCCAATTCGTAGGGCTTGCGCTCCTCCTGTCGTTTTCGAAAATCCTCCTTGACGTCGTTGACCAGATCCTCGTAGTACTCGTTATTTTTCACTTTGCTTCTCCTTTTGCGTTGTGCCATCCGCACGATCCATCATGCGTTTAATGCGGTTTTTCGGGCTGTCCGGCACCAAAACGCCGGAAATGTCCGCATACATCTTTTTTAAGCACTCTTTGCACACCATCCATTTTTTCATCCTGCCTTTTACCGCGAAACTGTACTCCGCTGTGTTTTTGCAGGACGCCATGTCGCAAGTTACCTTCGATTCACATTTCTCCATGTTCCGAATCCTCCGTTTCGTAATTTTTCAGTAAGTTTAAAAGTCGCATTTTTTCGTTTTCCAACTGTTCGTCGCTAAAGGCCGCCCAGTCGTTTTCCTCCGTGCGATTCAGTTCCAACAAAATCTTGCCGGCTTGAACGTCCGGCGGGACGTGCTTGGTAGTGATTTTGCGCTTCGTCAGTTTTAAACCGCCGTCCGCCTTGTCCTCGGAATACTCCTCCACCACTTCGTCCACCACGTACCCCAGCGCCTTTTTTAAAAGCATTTTTTCCACAGATTTGTCGATTTCGTTCATTTTATTTACGCCTTTTCAGTTTTTTGTAAAGTCGCTCCTTGTCAAGTTGAATGGCGCTTTTTTCCTCTTTCGGGCGATACGGCTCCGGCTTGGTGCAAAGGTAGTACCGCAATTCGTCCAAGCAATGATCGTCCGCCTTGACGGGCTTTTCCCCCTCCGCCCAGCGGTAATTTTTGAGTTCCCGAATCAGGTTGACGCAGTTGCGAAACACGTAAAGTTTCGGTTTGCCGTCGTTCACTTTTAAGTAACTTTTGACGCGATTGATGCCACTGAACAAATCCTTGTTGACGTGCGGATTGACTTGAATGCCCTGTTCGCAAAACAATTCCGTTACGCTTTTTTCCGCCGCCAACGTTTTTTGATTCGCTGCCGAATCGATCCACGCCGAAAGCCGCCCGAACCGATCGCGCGGCCAACCGAGGGCATCCGCAATTGCCTTGATTTTTGCGGCGTGGTACGTAACGTCCCGACCTGCTTCGTAATGCTCCGCCACGACGTACACGTTGCCGTCGTAATCGCAAGCGTAAAAATGGCAGGAAAGCGGGTTGTTTAGCCCCGGGTCAATGGAAAGCGCGTCGAACCACTCCTTCGGGAGCGGAACGGGATCAATGACGTGCACGGAAGGATCGAATTCCCCGTACACCAACCCGAACGAAGCGGAAAATTTGCCGTACTTTCGGCTTTCCAGCGAGGATTCGTCCAGCGCGGCACTCATGCGCCGAATTTCCTCCGTTGCCAAATAGGGATTGTCCTCCCACTGCATAAACGTGAACCAAATGTTTTCGTCGTTTTTCGGATTGAGGTAAATGTCCTCGTACACCCAACTTAACCCTTTTAGGGGCGTCATTGTGGCGTAAACGTCCCCCTCCGTGTCCAACACGCGCATCAAACACTCCTCGTAAATATCTTTCGGGGGCTCTTCGTCGAACCACACGTAATCGAGGCTGGTGCCTTGAAATTTTTCCCGCCCCGCTTCGCAACTTTTGAACCCGATTTTGCTGAGGTTGCCAAACACGTTTTCGATGACGATAAAGTCGATGACGCCGTATTCGGCACTGTCCCTTTTGCCGTTGA
The DNA here is from genome assembly GCA_934177025.1 of uncultured Clostridia bacterium. Lineage (GTDB taxonomy): Bacteria > Bacillota > Clostridia > Christensenellales > CAG-314 > CAKPPA01. Next base: position 4,943 of record CAKPPA010000032.1, on the reverse strand, counting down.
GCATGCGAATTTCGCGAATCCAACTCGGATCGAGATAGTCCAAAATTTTCTTTTGCGCTACGTCACGCTGCACTTGTTGCGAAAGGGACACCACCCAACCCGTTGTTTGCGGTCGATTTTGCCGAAACGGATGAATTCCGCGTGCGCGCCACACCGTTTCCACCGCACCGCACTCCGTTTTGCCGCTGCGGTTGCCGCCGAACACCCATCGATTGCGACACGCATTGCGATGAAATTCCAACTGCTTTTTGTGCTGTTTTTCGCGATTGTACGTGTTGATTTTTAAGTTTTTGCGCCGCTCCGTTTCCTGTTCGATTGCACGCAATTTCCGTATGATTTGCTCCATTGTTCCTTCAAAGAATCCTCCGTTTCGACAAAATTTGTTCGAATCCGCCCCTCCTCCGGCGTTACGATACCACTACCGAAAAAGGAGAACGGCTATGCAAAAAATTTTTTTGTGCCTTTTAGCGTTGTCGCTTTGTTTGATTCCCCTTCCCGTAAACGCCGCCGAAGAATATGCGCGCGCCGAAACGGACGACGTAGGTTTTTACAAAACGCCGACGGCGACGGACAGCGAAATTTTGTTTTACGTGGAAAAAAGTTACTACTTAAAAATTACCGAAACGGGAAACGTGTTTTATCAGGTTTCCCTGTTCGACGGGACGGACGGGTTTTCCAAAATTTACGGATACGTGAAAAAAAGCGACGTAACCGTGCAAAAGGAAATGCCCGCCGCGCCGACGTATCCGACCGAAAAACTGACCCTAACCAAAAACACGTCGCTGTTTGCCTTTTTGGGCAGCGACGAAATCCTTTCGACCTGTTTGAAAAACCAGCAGGCACGCTACTACGGCCGCATTTGCTACAACGAGGACGTTTACTTTTACGTGCGGTTCGGGCGGGAATTCGGCTATTTAAAAAGTACCGCGCTTTCCGCACCGCAAATTTCCTTGCATCCGACGCCCCTGCCGCAACCGCCGCCCCCTGTGGACGAGCCGCAACCCCCTGTGGACGAGCCGCCTACCGCTACGGCGCACGACGCTCCGTCGGCTTTGGTGCTACTCCTGTGCGCGCCCGTTGCCCTTGTTGTCGTCCTTTTGTTTTTGCCCGACAAAAAACGGCGCGAACCGCGCTACGTCGAGTACAAGGACGAATCGAACGGGTTTTCCTAATGTAGCTGCGGTTTGGTTTGCGCCGAAGTTTTTGCGGCTTTTTGCTTTGCCGCTTCCTTGCGCTCCGTACGCTGATACAAATCCTTAATCCAGCGTTGCCCGAAATACACGTCCCGAAACCATGCGTCGTCAAACCCTTCGCTCGTCAGCCGCGCGGCAAACAGTTTTACCGCTTTTTCCAACTTGCGGTAATACGTGCGCTCGGGAATGCCGAGCATTTCGATGATTTCGCCGTGCGACATCCCTTTCCAATAATGTCGCTTTAAAATGCCGGCGGAAATCGCATCCGTTTTCGACAAAGTATCCTCCGCCAAAATCCTTAAATTAATCAGTTCGTTTTTTTTGTTGATCAGCCTTACGATGGAGTCGATTTGGTCGAACGTGTTTTTTCCCGTTTGAAATCGATGCGCGCTTAATGCCTTTGCATAAACGACTCCGTCGATTTTCTCCGTCATTTCCTCCAAACTTTCCTGACAAAGTAAAATCGTTTTGGCAAATACTTCCTTCATATCCTTCTCCTTGACAAATGACCGATTCGAACAATTTTTTAAACATATGTTCGAATGTGCCCCGATTATAACACGCAAACCGTGCCAACGTATGTCATCTTTTTGAGGTATATGCCAAGAATTTACCAAAAAAATTTTTTAGGCGAAAAAACCGACGACGATTTTTTGAAAAAGGAAAAAAATCTATCCAAACCGCCCGAAGTTTGCTATAATGATAAAAAACATTTTTTTACGGAGAACCAATGAAAAAATATCTGCATTGTTTGCTTTGCCTGTGTTTTGCCGTGTTGGCGATTTGCCCGACGGTTTCGGCCTCGGAAGTGACGCAAATTTCCGACACGTACTTAAGTGCGCCCGTGGACGTGTGCGCAAATAAAACCGGCGTTTTTGTGGCGGATAACGTGGAAAACAAAGGCGTGTTGCATTTGTTTCGCGACAACTACCGTCAAATGCTGGAATTAACGGAAAAAATTCGTTCCGTCGCGTGCAACGAAACCACGGTGTTTTTGGCGTTGGACGGTTCGGTGGAAATTCGCAGCGCGGAAGATTTGTCCCTTGTAAAACGCTTTGAATTCGACGCCCCTACGCTTGTGCGTGTGGGCAACTACTTTTACCAACCGGTGGCAGGCGATGCGGAACAACTTTTTGTTGCAAAGGGCAACAAAGTGTTTCATTACCCGACCAACCTTTTAAAGGACGTAAATTCGCTGGAAACGGAATTTTTGCAAAAAAATCCCGACAGTTCGGCGGACGCCGTGATTCGTGACGTTGCGTTAAACCAAAGCAGTTTATACATTTTGTACGGCACGGACACGCGCAAACTGAAAATTTACGATGCCGGCGGCAACGAAAAAACCGAAGCGTTGCTTGCGGACAAAATTTTTCCTTACGGAAGCCAACGCAACGTTTTTTTTGACGGCAAAGTGAACGGCAAGGACGTTACCGTAAACGGGGACGCATTGCAATTAAAAACCGTAACGTTTTACTCGGAAACCATGTTTTACACCGTGGACGAGGGAAACATGGTGCGGCGGTTCCGCATTGACGGGGAATCCTTTTTTTACGACAACTTCAGCATCGGCACCAACGAAGTAAATTTGGTGCCGGAAGTGGACGTTTCCGTCGACGAAGTAAACTTGAGCGACCTACGCATCGGCAAAGCGTTGCGCTACCCGTCCAACATTTTGTTCGAGCCGTCGCAAGCGGAAGCGAAGTATCGCCTCGATTATCGCATCCTTTCCCCCGACGAATCCTTTGTGATCCTCAACTACAACACGGAGCAGGATTACTGGCTGATTTTTATGGACGGCAAAGTCGGTTACATTGAAAAGGACGAAGCGGCGGTTTCGCTTGCCACACCGATTACGGTGAAGGAAGGCGACGGCAATTACGAAACGTTTGGCCCGAGAACCAACGTTTACCGCTTGCCGTGCGCATCCGATGCGTTTGTGAAGGAAACGTTGACGGAAAAAAAGGTGGCTTCCGTTGCGACGGCGCAACTGCCGTCGTTCGACAAGGAAGTGTGGCTGTACGTTACCTACCAATCGAACGGAACGCAACAAAAAGGATTTGTGAAAAAAGCCGACGTAAAACAATACATTCCGGACAGCGGAACGATTGAACGTTGCATTGCAAACCCGAACTTTAACGCCCTACTGAAAATTTATACGGAAATGGACGAATCTGCCGAAGTGGTGTTGCAAGTGCGTAGCGGACAGGAAATTTCCTACGCGGGAACGCACGACGGCTGGGCAAAAGTCGTGATGGTGGACGGCAAGGCTTGCGAAGGTTACGTGCGTTTGAACATGACGGCTCCGCTCAACGGAACGACGCATTACCACGTGGGGGCGATTGTGTTTGCGTCGCTTATGGCAGTTACCATAGGGTTGCTGGTGTTTGCGGTGTATCGCCAAAAGCACCGTAAGTCGGAATTGGTGGTGGACGAAAACGTGACGCTTCGCAGCGAAACGAAGGAATCCTCCGAGGAAGAACAGTAAAAACAATCGTTTTCGTTTCCTTGAAAGGAAAACGAAAGTCCGAAATTTGTTTTTTTGTAACAATTCCTGAATTTGTTTTTTTGTAGCACACAAAAAAGCCGCCGAATGTTTCGGCGGCTTTTCCTTTTTTAGGGTTGTCGATTTGTTGGCGATTTTTTGTTCTTCGTTTTTTCGGGTTAAAGGTTTTTTCTTTCGGTTGACATTCCTTTTTACGGTTGACGTGCCTTTTTCCGATTTACGTTTTTTTATTCTTCGTTTTTTCGGGTTGGTTCCCTTTACGTTCCACGATTAGGACTGCGGATAGGAGTAGCCGTAATCCGACAAAAACGCGCCTTCCGCTTCCGCATTTTGCCCGACTAAAATTTTACTGACCGAAACTTCGTAAGCCGTTTTGGTGACGATTTCCGTTTCGTCAATCTTTTTTTGATACTCTCGACTTTGGATTCTGCCGTAAATGACCACCTTTTCCCCCACGCCGAGGTACTTCACAAAACGCGCGTTGCGCCCCCACGTGATGCAAGGGATGTAATCGCTTTTGTTGTAGGCACGGTTGACGGCAAGTAGGACGTCGCAAATTTCCCGATTAAACGGCGTCGTGCGATACACGGGCGGTTTGCAAATAAACCCGCTTAATTCAATGTAGTTTGGATTTTCGCCCTCCGGCGTTTCGTGAATTTCCCTTGCAAACACCGTTAGCATTAAACGGCTTTTTTCGTCCACGATTTTGTTGTAACTGCGGAATTGCCCCGCTACCGTTACGACAGCACCCACTTTGAGCGAATGCTCCGCAATCAACCGTTCGCTGACGGTGACGGGCAACGTGTCGTAACTTTCGGACAAGCGTTTGACCCGCAAAAATAATTCGTAAAAACCTTCGCCGTAAATTTCGTGCGAAAATTGCGGTTCGGTAACGATTTCCCCCGTTAAAATCACTTTGTTTGTCGTCATTGCATTTTCGTTGTTCATAAGTTCCCCCTTAAGTTTTAGTCGTGTGTTGAACACCGTTGTTATCCGTGTAACAATCCGTTTTGTAAATCAGTTGCCCTACCGGCCGAAAGGCAAAGCCTTTCATTTGCAGTGCCATTAGCACCAACGGCAACGCCTCCACAATGGCATCGCTGTTGTTGTGGAACAACACAATGGAGCCGTTTTTTGCCCGCTTTGTAACGCGATCGCAAATTTGTTGCGCCGAAAGTCCCTTCCAATCCAACGAATCCACATCCCACTGAATGGAAAACAGACCTAAGTCCTGTGCGGTTTCCACC
>CAKPPA010000031.1 GCA_934177025.1 uncultured Clostridia bacterium | reverse complement strand
ACTTGCGTAAGGAAGCCGATCTCTCAAACGGGACAGGCCGTTTGAGTTTTTTTTAACCTTCTTGCGACGCATTTAAGGAGGAAAAACAAATGAAAAACCTGCTACTTTTTTTTGTGGACGAAGATCACATTGAGTATGTCAGTGAACTCGTCGGAAGCATCACCCTCGCCGCTTTGGCGTTGTTTGTGGTTGTGATGTTGCTGATTTGCCTGACGAAAAAGAACTTCAACACGAAATCCGTCACCTACGGAGCGATTTGCGTCGCGGCATCCTTTGCGTTGTCCTTTTTGAAGGTTTCGCCGGTGGTGTACGGCGGCTCCATTACGCTGGCAAGCCTTGTGCCGGTGATGATGTACGCCTACTGCTTCGGACTGGGCAAAGGCCTGTTAATCGGATTGGTTACGGGACTACTGAACTTCATTCAAAGCCCGTACATTTTGACGCCGGTAACCTTTTTGCTGGATTACGTTTTGGCGTTTTCGAGCATCGGCCTTATGGGGTTGGCGCGGAAATTCGGCAAAAACACGTTGTTTAACGTTTTGATGGGCGTCCTGTTGGTTTACGGCGCACGCTTCCTGTTCCACTTTGTTTCCGGATTGATTTACTTCGATTTGGGGCAAGTTTGGGCGGAACTGCCGAAAGACAACGGCATCGTTTACTCGTTGCTGTACAACGTGACGTACCTTGTGCCGGACGCTGTGATTGCGGGAATTGTGTTTACCGTTATGATTAAAACGAACAATTTCCAACTCCTGATGAATTTAATGAATCCGCCACGCAAAGTGGAAGTGCTTGCAGGCGAAGTGGCAAGCCAAACCGAAGCGGAATCGACAAACGCAAAAAACGACAAAACGAGATAATTGTTGTGTAACTGCATTGACGGCGGAGCGTTCGCTTTTTGCGAATGCCCCGCCGTTTTTCTTTTTTTTCGTGTTCCCCTGTCCGTGGCGTTTGGAGGAACCTCCCGACAAAAAAGGCTTGCCGTAGCGGCAAGCCTTTTCCTTTTTTTCTTTTTTTCCTTTTTTTATCCTGTTTGCCCTGTTTTACCTGTTTTTCGGTTTTCCTTGTTTCCTGTTTTGCTTTTTTGTTTTTTGTTTTACCGTGTTTTCCTGATTTTTCGGTTTTGCTTTTTAGCCTTGTTTCATCTGTTTTCTCTGTTTTGCCTTTTTCCTAGTTTCGCGGTCTTTCGCTTGTGCTATTTCCCTTGTTTTTCCTTTTCGTAGCTTTCCCACAACATGCGGAAGCGCGGCAACGCACGCTCGATCATTTCCGTTTGCACGCAGTACGCCACACGCACGTACCCCGGGCACCCGAAATCATCGCCCGGAACAAACAGCAAATCGAACGCCTTGCCCCTTTCGTAAAACCGATAGGCATCCGGCTCCGGCGACTTTACAAACAAGTAAAACGCACCGTCCGGCCTGACGCATTGAAAGCCCGTTTCCGTCAGCGATTGGTACAACAAATCCCTGTTTTTGCGGTACACTGACAAATCTGCCGTACAGTCGCAACACTCTGCGGCTATTTTTTGGAACATACTCGGTGCGCAAACGTAGCCTAATGCCCTACCGGCACCGCAAACCGCCGCATACACGCGCTTACTGTCCGTAACTTCCTGCGGCACTAAAACGTACCCGATGCGTTCCCCGGGGAGGGACAACGCTTTACTGAACGAATAGCAAACCAGCGTGTTTTCGTAGTACTTTGTGACAAACGGCGGGCGAATGCTGTCGTAAACGATTTCCCGATACGGTTCGTCGGTGATTAAAAAAATCGGTTTGCCGAACTCCTGCGATTTTTTGCGAAGCAGTTCCGCTAATTTTTGAATCGTTTCCTCCCGATACACAACGCCGCACGGATTGTTCGGCGAATTAATCAGCACCCCTTTGGTATGCGGCGTTAATTGTTTTTCCAGCGTTTCGAAATCAATTTGAAAATCCTTTTCCTCCGCCGGAATGACTTTTAAGCGACTGCCTGCCGCTTCCACAAACACTTTGTACTCCGTGAAATACGGCGCAAACGTGATAAATTCGTCGCCCTCCTCACTCAAGGCACGAAACACAATGCAAAGTGCCGCCGCCGCGCCTGCCGTCATGTAAAAATTTTCGGCGGAAAAATGCGTGCCGTACCGACGATTGAGCGATTCCGCAATTTTGCGGCGAACGTCAAAATCCCCCTGCGCGGACGTGTAGCCGTGAAGCGACACGGGATCCTGCGACAAAAGCCGCAAAGCAACCTCCTTAACTTCCTGCGGGGCGGGAACGTTTGGATTGCCGATGCTGAAATCGAACACGTTTTCCGCACCGACTTCCGCCGCCCTTGTTTTTGCATATTCAAAAATTTCCCGAATTACCGACCTTTTGTTTCCCAACTCAAACATTCGTTCCGAAATCATAACTTGCCTCTGATCGTTTTTTTTATGATACCACAAAAACGCAAAAACGTCCTTGCTTCGCATAAAAATTACGCACAACTCATATCCTTTGATATGAAACGCCGCTTTCGTTGGCTCCCGTTCCTTGTTGTGGCACTTTGTAGCGGGGGCATTTGTACGTTTAATTTTCAACACGCGCACCCTGTCGGGACGGAAACCACGTCCGTTCGCTTTCGTGTAACCGACCTCAGCGATCAACCCCTGTTTCATGCGGAAGTGACGCTGCCGGAACACGACCTTACGTTTTTTACCGACAACAACGGCTACACGCCGAAAATTTCGATGCCCGTTACCCCGAGCGGACTCAGTGAAAAATTAAACACCGATTGGTTTCCCGTTACCGTATGCGCCCGCCGCGACGGGTTTGTGCCGACCGTGTTGTTTCACTGCATTTTGTACCGCTCGCGCTTTCGGGACGGGCCTACCCTACGCCTTTTTTCCCCTGCGGAAACCTCCGCACCCTACGTTGCCATTGTGGAAACCCCGCCCGACGACTGGACGAAAGATTTTTTAACGCATCTTTTGCCGAACGAAAACATACCGAAAAACGAAAATCGCTTTTTTGATTACGCTTTTTCGACTTCGTACCTAAATTTTTGCAACAAAAAAACGAGCCGATACGGCTCGTTTTTCCTTAACAAAATTTCGCATTTGGGGAAGAAACCATTGTTCCGTCGGCTCCTTGAAAAAGACTCCTTGGGTTCCCGTTCAAAGGCTACTCGTCCTTTTGCGTAACGTCGCGATAGATTTCCGCGATTTCCTGCATTTTTTGCGGAATGTCGATGTGCTGCGGGCAATGCCGTGTGCAACGATTGCAACTGCGGCACCGATCCGCTCGTTTTTGCGCCGGAATTTTTTCGTACTCCGCAACAAACCGATTGGCATCCTTGTCGATAAATCGATGCGAATGGAAGGACAGCGGAAGCGACAACGTGGAAGCGCATTTGTTGTACACCCGAAACACTTCGGGGATATCCACCCCGAACGGGCAATCCATACAGTAGCGGCAACCCGTGCAAGGCACGAACCCTGTTTTTAGGTAGGCTTCCTTTGCTTTTTCCACAACGGCCTTTTCCTCGTCGCTTAACGGACGGAAGGACGCAAACGTTTGAAGATTGTCCGCCACGTGTTCGGGCTTCGTCATGCCGCTGAGCACCGTTAACACGTTCGGCAGGCTTGCCGCATACCGCATCGCCCACGATGCACAACTGTTTGGCGACGCTTGTTTCAAAATTTGCTCCGCTTCGGGGCAAAGGCTGTGAAGCGCACCGCCCCTAACCGGCTCCATCACAATCACGGGCAATCGGTACTGCTCCGCCAAACGGTACTGCCGTTGCGCCTGTTGCAACGTCCAATCCAAATAATTGATTTGCAGTTGCACGAAATCCCAATCGCTTGCCTTTAAAATTTCCTCCAACCGTTCGGGCGAACCGTGGAAGGAAAACCCGAGATTGCGGATTTTCCCTTGTGCTTTGTACGCTTTGAGTACGTCCAACAGCCCTGTTTTTAGGTACGCCTTTTCGAAATCGTCCGCCGTTTGTCCGACGGCATGGCAAAGATAAAAATCAAAATACTTTACGCGGCATTTGTCAAGTTGCTCCTGAAAAATGCGTTCGCCGTCCGCAACGGACCCGATGAGCCACGTCGGCATTTTGTCCGCAAGGTAAAAACTTTCGCGCGGGTAGCGTTGCAACGCTTCGCCCACAAATCGCTCGCTTTCCCCCTCGTGGTACGGATACGCCGTGTCGAAATAGTTGACGCCGTTTCGGTACGCCTCGTCCACCATTTTTAAGGCGGTTTTTCGATCGATGTCCGTTACTGTTTCGGAGTTAAGCGGCAAGCGCATACTCCCAAACCCCAACAGAGAAATTTTTTGTCCGTTTAATTCCCTGTATTCCATATTTTCCCTTTGTTTTTGCTTTCCTAACCCTTGTTGTTTTTCCTAAATGTTTGTTACGCCGTGGTGTACGGTTTCAGCAAGCCGATACTGCCGTCGTTGCGGCGGTAAACGATTTCCATGCGATCCGTATCCTCGTTGATGTAAACGTAAAAATCGTGATCCGACAAATCCAAATTTGCAATCGCGTCGTCGGTGGAAATCGCAAAAATTTCGAATTCCTTCGTTTTGGTGATTTCCTGCCGATCCAACTCCACGCCGGCTACAAAAGCATATTCGTCGCCGAACTCCGGCAAGTTTTTCCGATCGTTGAATTTTTCGGAATGTTTGATGATTTGCCGTTCGATTTTCGGCAGTGCGTCGTCGATATTATGATACATTGTGTTGCCTTCCACTTCGGAACGCAGCAACAGTCCGTAGTAAGGAATGGAAATTTCCAGCCTGCAACGTTTTCCGTTTTGGCTGAGCACCACCCGCGCAACAACGTCGTCGCCGAAATATTTGTCAAGTTTTTTCAGCTTTTTTTGCAAAACCTCTTTCAGTCGGTCGCTTGCGTGATAATTTCTTTCCACAAATTCAGCTTTCATAAATACCTCCGTTGGGGGAACGGTTTTTCGCTCCCCTTTTATTCTACCACGTCAGACGTTTGCTTTCAAGAGGGATTTCCTTTTTTTGATTCGAAAGTCAATTCGCCGTCCTTGGCGTCGATTACAACGCTGTCCTCGGCATTGACGTGTTGCAACAAAATTTCCTCCGAAAGTTTGTCCTCCACCAGCCGTTGAATGGTACGTTTTAACGGACGTGCGCCGTACTCCGGATCGTAGCCCTTTTCCGCAAGGAGATCGAGCGCGGCAGGCGTTGCCGTAACGGTCATGCCGTTTTCCTTTAAGCGTTTTGCGAGGTTATCCATCATGATGCCCGCGATTTTACGCGTGTTTTCCTGATCCAACTGATGGAACACGATGATGTCGTCCACACGGTTCAAAAATTCCGGACGGAAATAGTTTTTCAGCGATTCCAAAAGCTGTTCCTTCATTTCCTCGTACTGTTGCACCTTTTTTTCGTCCGCATCGAAGCCAAGCCGCGGCATTTTGTTGATGTCCGTAACGCCGGCGTTACTCGTCATGATGATAACGGTGTTTTTGAAGTCCACCACACGTCCCTTACTATCCGTCAAACGGCCGTCGTCCAAAATTTGCAGCAGCATGTTGAACACGTCAGGATGCGCTTTTTCGATTTCGTCAAACAGCACGACGGAATACGGATGACGACGGATTTTTTCCGTTAACTGGCCGCTTTCCTCGTAACCGACGTATCCCGGAGGCGCGCCGATGAGTTTCGAAGTGGCAAATTTTTCCATATACTCGCTCATGTCGAAACGAATCATTAAGTTTTCGTCGCCGAACATTGCTTCCGCAAGGGCTTTACACAATTCCGTTTTGCCGACGCCGGTAGGCCCAAGGAAAATGAAGGAACCGATCGGACGCTTCGGGTCCTTTAACCCTGCGCGCGCACGACGAATGGCTTTTGCCACTGCCGCAACGGCTTCGTCCTGCCCGATGACGCGTTTGTGCAAAATTTCCTCCAAATGCAACAATCTGTCGCTTTCCTTTTCGTTGAGTTTTACGACAGGAATCGACGTCCATTTGGACACGATTTTTGCAATGTCCTCCTCACCGATTTTCGGCTGGTACTGATTCCGTTGTTTTGCAACTTCCTGACGCAACCGTGCAATTTCCTGATCCAATTCGATAATGCGATCGCGAAGTTCTTTTGCTTTTTCGTAGTCGTCGCGCCCTGCGGCTTTGTTTTTTTCCGCTTCGAGGTTTGTGCGCTCCTCCTCCTTTGCTTTTAAGGAAGGCGGATCGTTGTAGGTATCGAGTTTGGCGCGGCTTGCCGCTTCGTCGATTAAGTCGATGGCTTTGTCCGGCAGGAACCGATCGCTAATGTACCGATCGGACAGTTTTGCAGCCGCTTCGATGGCTTCGTCGGTGATGACGACTTTGTGATGCGCTTCGTACTTATCCTTCAAACCGTGCAAAATTTGAATCGTTTCCTCCACCGTCGGCTGATTGACGATGATCGGCTGGAATCGACGTTCCAAAGCGGAATCCTTTTCGATGTACTTGCGGTACTCCTCCAGCGTCGTTGCACCGATGGTTTGCAGTTCGCCACGTGCCAACAGCGGTTTCAAAATGTCCGCCGCGTCCATTTTGCCTTCGCCGGTGCTGCCTGCGCCGACCAAGTTGTGAATTTCGTCGATGAACAAAATGATGTTGCCGCTTTTCGTTGCGAAGTTAATGGCATCCTTTAAGCGTTCCTCAAAATCGCCACGGTACTTCGTGCCGGCAAGTAAGCCTGCCAAATCCAACGAAAACACGATTTTATTTTTTAACAAATCCGGCACGTTGCCTTCTACAATCGCTTGCGCAAGCCCTTCGACCACGGCGGATTTTCCGACGCCCGGTTCCCCGATCAAAATCGGGTTGTTTTTGGTACGTCTGCTTAAAATTTGAATGATTCGCTCGATTTCCTCCTTGCGGCCGATGACGGGGTCCAACTTCCCTTCCCGCGCCTTTTGCGTCAGGTCCACACCGAATTTTGCAAGGTTGCCGAGTTTGTCGTTTTGTTGCTCCTGCGCTTCGCCATAGATGTTTTGTGCAGGGCTGTAGCTGCCGTTCGAGTCCTCCATGATAATGTCGACGCCGGCATCCCGACTGACAATTTCCACCAAACGATTTAAGTCCACGCCCAACGAGCGCAACATACTAATGGCGTAACTGTCGCGGTCCAACAGAATCGCTAACAGTACCTGTTCGCTGCCGATGACCGGTAAGCCCGTCGACGTGGCAATGTGCGTTGCTTCCTCCACCACGCGTTTGACACGCGGCGTGATGCCGGCATTGCCGTTGCCTTGCATGTTACTTTGCGGACGGAAATTTTCCGCCGTAACGCCCTGTTCGTTTAGTCTTTTTTTTGCCACGCAATCCACGTTCAACAAACCGAACAAAATGTGTTCCGTTCCGATGAAACTGTTTTGCGTTGCATCCGCATACTGTTGTGCGATTGCAATGGCTTTTTCCACATGATTACTGAATCGATTCAACATAATTCTCACTTCCTTTTTTAAAATTTATTTAACACTTTCCGCACCGTTTCGGCACGGCAAACGTCCCGTTCCAAAGGAGTAAAATCCACTCCTTGATTTTTTTGTAACGTATTCGGCTGCACCGAATACAGCAGTTTGTTTAGCGTTTCCTCCGTAGGGAGGGTGCAATACCCATAGTATCCTCCTAGCCGCACGTAGGAAAACAGTTCCATAAATTCATCCGTCGAAAGCACGTAAGCGTTGGTTAAAATGCCGTACGACCGCAAAATGCGATCCTTCAGTTGCTCGGGGGAACGCTTGCGCAAATTTTCCCGCGCGATTCGCTCCGCCTCGCACACCTTTTCCACGGCTTCCGCCACCGTCGCAAGGATTTCCTCCTCCGAATGCCCGAGGGACACCTGATTGGACACTTGGTACAAACAGCCTAACGCCTTGCTTCCTTCGCCGTAAATGCCCCTTACCGTAATACGCACTTTGTTTAGCGTGTTAACGATTTTACGCATACTGTTCGAATACGTCAACGCCGGTAAAAACAACATTGCGGAAGCACGCAGCCCCGTGCCGACGTTACTCGGACAACTGGTGAGGAATCCGAAGCGTTCGGAGTAAGCCACCGGAAATTCGGAAATCAGTTCGTTATCCAACTCCTCCGCTTTTCGGTACGCTTCCCGAAGGTTCATGCACGCTTCGATGCTTTGAATGCGCAAATGATCCTCCTCGTTTAGCATAACGGACAAGCTGTCGTCGCTGCTTAACATTAGGGCTCCGCACGCTGCATTGGACGCAAGCGCGGGGCTAATGAGGTGCCGCTCGATTAACGAATTGAGTTCCAACGTGCTGAGTTCGTCGACAAAAATCAAACCGAACCGACGGGATTTCATTCGTGCGCCGATTTGCTCCGCCAACTGCCTGCCGACGGACGGATTCAGTTTGTTCGGAAAGGGCAATTTTGCCACGTTTCGCGCCAAACGGATTCTGGATGATACTACAAAACTCTGCCATTCGTTACTGTTCATGCCCATTTCCTTTCATTTCCTTAATTTCGCGGTAAATACGTTCCGCATCCTCGTACCGATCGTCCTTTTTTGCTTTTTCGAGTTCGGCTTTTAAGTACTGCAATTTTTCCTCCTCGGATTGCGGTTGCCGTTTCGGAATTGCTTTGAGCCGCTTGCCGGCATACTCGGTTTCGCCCTGCATTTGTTTTAAATACGGCATCAGTTCGGAGGAAAACGCATCGTAGCAATCCGAACAACCGAAAAATCCGCTGTTCAAAAAGTCCTCGAAAGGGGTAAAACAGTTCGGGCAAACGTTGCCTTTCGGCTTTTTGCCGGAAGTCGCCGTTTCGAACAACGACGGGAAAAATCCGTTTGCCGAGGCGAACATCCCTTCCTCCCTTGCGCATTCACTGCACAGATTTTTTTCGGAATACTTTCCGTTTATTTCGCGGGATAAAAAACAAGTTGCCTGCCTTTTTCCGCATTTTTCACACAACATACGATCATCTCCTTTTATGCGTCCTGCTTCATGATACAAATGAGGTAGGACTTCAATTGATTTGCCCTTAAAAAGTCGCTGACTTCCTTTTTCGGCAACGCCATGGTTTTGTCGGAAAACACCGCTTTCATCCTAGCGCATTCCCGCTGGGAAATAATGTCGTCCTTTGTCAAACGATCGAGAATTTGGCATACTCGATTTTGTCGCCGATGCCGCTTTTGACCAAATTCATCAAGTACCCTTCCTCGTTTAACCGCTTAATGGTGATGTAGCCGCCGCCGCCACGCTTGCTTTCAATGTCGTACCCGCGCTCCAACGTAAACCGCGTGGACAAAACGTAGTTGATTTGACTCGGCGCAACCGAAAAATAGTGAGCCAATTCATTGCGCGAAATGAAAATGCTGTCGCTATCCCCAATCGTTTCCAACAGGAATTGCTCGATTACGTCGCTGATTTTCGTCGGCATGGTTGACCTCCTTTGAAAGTTTGACTTTCTTTGACCTTACTGTAAGTGTAGCACTTTTTTGACGGTTGTCAAGTACTTTGAAAAAAAATTTCAAAAAATTTTTTGCCTTTTTTCGTCCTCTTTTCGGGAAGGGTTTTTTTGCCTTTTCTCCCCGTTTCGGAAAGGATATTTTCGCTTTTTTATCCCCTTTTTGCCAAACGGAAAAGGAAAAACGAAAAAGAACGGCAGTTTCGCGTTCCGAAACGAAACCTACGGGATATAATAAAATCCCCGCAAAGGGGAACGAAGGTTTTCGGGTTGTCGACCTTCCGTAAGGAGGAAGAATGAATTACGAAAATTTTATCGAAGCGATCCTTTCCATCATTCGTAACAGCAAAAGCGTGGCGTTTTTATTCACTGCGCTGACGGTTTGCCTGTTGACGCAAATCCTGAAAAAAACGGTGATTCCGAAAATGCAAATCGACCTACTGCACCGATTCGACCCGACGGTTTTGTTGCCGTACGGGTTGGGCTTGAGTTCCGCCGTCCTTATGGCACTGGTTGTGGACAAAAAGCCGTTTTCGGCAGATCTCATTTATCCGCTTTTGATTGAAGGAATTACCGTGGGTGCCACGGCAACCGCTGTGTTTAAGGCGTTTTCCGCATTGGCGGGCAAAAACGAACGAAAACTTTCCAAAAACGACATTTAC